>NZ_CAWMFQ010000346.1:0-9223 GCF_963866995.1 Aeromonas sp. ZOR0002
CGGTACGCCTGTAGGCCACGAAACTGCCGGATCCGGCGGTGCGCACCAGCCAGCCTTCGGCCACCAGCTCACGCAGCGCCTTGTTCACCGTCATGCGGCTCACGGCAAACTGCTCGCACAGGGCGGCCTCGGTCGGGATCCGGTCGCCCGCCTGATAGTGGCGTTCGCGGATCCCGTCCAGGATGTGCTGCTTTATCTGAAGGTAGAGCGCAGGAGCCACCGGCTGGTCCTCAGCGGCGACGATGGGGCGGACGCATGTCCGGCCAGGCGCGATAGACGTCCGGGATCTGGTCAGGGCCGCTGATGCAGAGATCGAGATCGTGCAGCAGGCCATCCTTGATGCCGTAGATCCAGCCGTGCACCGCCAGCTCCTGCCCCTTGCGCCAGGCATTCTGGATGATGGTGGTGTGGCAGACGTTGGCGACCTGCTCGGCCACGTTCAGCTCGCACAGGTAGTCGAAGCGCTCGTGCTCATCCTCGATGGCTTCGAGCTGTTCGCCGTATTTGAAGTAGACGTCCTTGATGTTGCGCAGCCAGTTGTCGATGAGACCCAGCTCCTGGTTCTGCATCGCAGCCTTGACCCCACCGCAGCCATAGTGGCCGCAGACGATGATGTGCTTCACCTTGAGCACCTCCACCGCGTATTGCAGCACCGAGAGGCAGTTGAAGTCGGTGTGCACCACCAGGTTGGCGACGTTGCGGTGGACAAAGACGTCCCCCGGCAAGAGCCCCATCAGCTGGTTGGCGGGAACCCGGCTGTCGGAACAGCCGATCCAGAGGTACTCGGGGGCCTGCTGGGCGGACAGGGTAGCGAAGAAATTGGGATCCTCGGCCTTGATCCGTTCCGCCCACTCGCGGTTGTTGGTAAACAAGTCGTTCAACAGTTTCACTTCTGCTCTCCCTACTGTGGCAGTGGCGGCAACATACCATACACAAGGGTAACCAAGGCAAGGCCGACCAGATCCCCGCAAAACAAAAACAGGGCCATCAGGCCCTGCTTCTTACCGGAGGAGGCCGTCAGGCATCCATGGCATCTTTCAGCTTCTTGAGCGCGTTTTTCTCAAGCTGGCGCACCCGCTCGGCCGAGACGCCGTAAGTATCGGCCAGCTCCTGCAGGGTGGTCTTGCTCTCGTCATCGAGCCAGCGGGCACGGATGATGTGCTGGCTGCGCTCGTCCAGGGTCGCCATGGCCGCACTCAGGCGACGGGTGGCATGGCTGTCCCAGTTGTCGTTCTCGATGTTCGCCGCGAGATCGGAAGATTTGTCTTCCAGATAGTGCACCGGCGCGAAGCCACCCTCGTCTTCATCGTCACCGACCAGATCGAAGGCCTGATCGTAATTGCTCATGCGCGCTTCCATCTCGGTGACGTCGGCAGCGGATACCCCGAGGTCGGCAGCCACGGCCTGCACCTCTTCGTGGTTCAGCCAGCCCAGACGCTTCTTGGACTTGCGCAGGTTGAAGAACAGCTTGCGCTGGGCCTTGGTGGTCGCCACCTTGACCATGCGCCAGTTGCGCAACACATATTCGTGGATTTCGGCCTTGATCCAGTGCACGGCGAAGGAGACCAGACGCACGCCCACGCTCGGGTCGAAGCGTTTGACGGCTTTCA
Organism: Aeromonas sp. ZOR0002; assembly: GCF_963866995.1. Taxonomy (NCBI): domain Bacteria; kingdom Pseudomonadati; phylum Pseudomonadota; class Gammaproteobacteria; order Aeromonadales; family Aeromonadaceae; genus Aeromonas; species Aeromonas sp. ZOR0002. The sequence goes on from NZ_CAWMFQ010000346.1 coordinate 1,611, forward strand.
TCAGGCCGATGTTGCCTTCCTGCACCAGATCGGCCTGAGGCAGGCCATAGCCGGAGTAGCTCTTGGCCACGTGAACGACAAAACGCAGGTGCGACATAACGAGCTGGCGTGCAGCTTCGAGATCACCATCCTGCTGCAGACGCATCGCCAGTTCGCGCTCTTCCTCTGCGCTCAGCACAGGGATCGAGTTGACGGCCTGGATATAGCCTTCCAGACTACCTTGCGGAATCAGAGCCATAGTGCGTTGCAATGAAGTTCCCATGTTCTACCTCTTACTTTTCAATCGAATCAGTCTAACACCCTGAGAAGACGTGTCTACCGACCAGGTATCATTCTGCGTGCTGCATCATACATCACCCCAGCATGAACCCGGCCTATCTTAGGCTGACGGCATGAATCATAAATGAACAGTCAAAAAAAAGGGGTCACAGTAAAGGACCCCTGAAAAGTAGCATGCTAAGTCCATTGTTGCGGAGCTCGCAACCTTCACATGCTTGCCAAGTCAGACGAGCAAGGCATAGGGGCCATACCCGTATTCATTCTGCTGCAGTCAATAGACCATTGATAAATCAAAAGGTTCAGAGGATCCACATATGATCCTCGGCGCAGACACCATTCAGATTACTCTGAGAAAGTGGCCCGAGCCAGAAACGGGCCACTCTTTTACTTGATCCAGTTCGCAAAATCCAGCGCTTTAAAATGCTGACAAATTAATCAGGACGGTTCTATGTCGCGAATGTGCCTGTGCACCGAGAACCAGGAGGCGATCAACCCCAGCAGGGCGCCCAGCAGTATGAGATTGAAGCCGTCGAACGCCCCCATCCCCACCAGACGGAAGTTGCTGTTGTAGAGCCCCGCCAGCTCCTTCACCACCCCCTCGCTCCAGATCACCATCACCTCGGTCAGCCACCAGGCCAGCATGCCGCCAATGACCCCGAACCAGATGCCCGTATAGAGGAAGGGACGGTGGATGAAGGCATCGGTCGCTCCCACCAGCTTGAGCACTTCAATCTCGGAACGCTGGTTCAGGATATTCAGGCGCAGGGTGTTGCCCACGATCAGCAACACAGCGGAGAGCAGCAACACCGCGATACCTGTAATGGTGTGGCGCAGCAGGTTCATGATCCCCTGCAACCGGGTCAACCACTGCAGATCCAGCTTGCCCTGCTCGATACCGGGCTCGTTCTCCAGCTTGGCGAGCAGCTCGGCGGCCCCTTCGGGATTCTGCCAGCGCGGATCCGGGATCACGCTCAGCACCGGCGGCAGCGGGTTGCTGTCCAGATAATCCAGGGCATCACCGAAACCGGAGATCTCCCGAAATTCCCTGAGCGCCTCGTCACGGTTCATATAAGTGACGGACTCCACTTCCGGATAGAGCAGGATCCGCTGCTTCATGTCGAGGATGCTCTGCTCCGGCAGATCCTTGCGCAGATAGAGGGAGATCTGGGAGCTGGTCTGCCAGCTCCCCTCTACCACTTCGGCATTCTTCAGCAATACGTGGAAACAGGAAGGCAGCGCCAGACTCACGCCAAGCACCGCCAGGGTCATCAGGGAGGCGAGCGGGTTGCGCCACAGCTCACCCAGGCTGGCAAAGGCCTGGCGCACGTGATCCACCCCATACATCATCAAACGACGCAACGGCGGCTGTTTATGACGAACAATAGCCATCAGCGATCCTCCCCGGACGAATACATGCGACCCGCCTTGAGGGTCAGGGTGCGGTAGCGCATCCGGGCGATCAGCCCCAGATCGTGAGTGGCAATCAGCACGGAGACGCCGAAGCGGTTGAACTCCTCGAACAGGCGCATGATGTCCATGGGAGAGCATGCGCGGCTGGTAGCGCTCCTTGCCGAGCAGCCCGACCTTGTCGAGCGCCGCCGCCACCCGCTTGTTGATGTCCCCATGGCTGTAGCCATCGATCACCAGGGGCAGGGCGACGTTGTCGAACACGGTACGATCCATCAACAGGCGGTGATCCTGGAAGATCATGCCGATCTGGCGGCGCACGTAGGGGATCTGACTGCGCTGGATGTGGCTGACGTCATCGCCGTGGAAGAAGACGCGGCCGTCGGTCGGCCGTTCCATCACGCTGATGAGCTTGAGGAGGGTACTCTTGCCCGCCCCCGAATGGCCGGTCAGGAAGGCCATCTCCCCCTTGCGCAGGTGAAAACTGACCTTTTGCAGCGCTTGATGACCGCCACTGTAGACCTTGCTGACCTTGTCAAAACGAATCATAACGGTTCCCTGAGATTGACAAACCCCGACCGGGATAAAGCATGGGGCGCTCACTCCCCCGTACCGACACAACACCTGGATGACAACACCGGTCGCAACCATGCCGCATGTCATCCTTGCCCGGATGAGCCATACCTGCGCTCTCATAGTGACATACCCCGACCGGAGTCGGGGTATGGAACACGTGCTTGTCACGGCCGGGCCGACTCATGTCGGCCGGATTTATTCTTCGCGGCTGAAGAGCGCCTCGATAAAGTCGTTGGCGACGAACGGGCGCAGATCGTCGATCCCCTCGCCCACCCCGATGTAGCGGATCGGGATCTGGAACTTGTCGGCCACCGCGAAGATGACCCCCCCCTTGGCAGTGCCGTCCAGCTTGGTGAGGGTGATGCCGGTCAGGCCCACCGCCTCGCTGAACAGCTTGGCCTGGCTCAATGCGTTCTGGCCGGTGCCTGCGTCCAGAGTCAGCATGATCTCGTGGGGCGCCGCATCGTCCAGCTTCTTCATCACCCGCACCACCTTCTTGAGCTCCTCCATCAGGTTGCTCTTGTTCTGCAGGCGGCCGGCGGTATCGGCGATCAGCACGTCAGCCCCGCGGGAGCGGGCAGCCTCGATGGCGTCATAGATGACGGAGGCGGAGTCGGCACCGGTGTGCTGGGCAATCACCGGAATGTTGTTGCGCTGACCCCACACCTGCAGCTGCTCGACCGCAGCGGCACGGAAGGTATCGCCAGCGGCCAGCATCACGCTCTTGCCCTCGGCCTGGAACTGTTTGGCCAGCTTGCCGATGGTGGTGGTCTTGCCGACGCCGTTCACACCGACCATCAGGATGACGTAAGGCTTCTTGCTGGTGTCGATCACCAGGGGCTGCTCGACCTTGGCCAGCATCTCGCCCATATCCTGTTTGAGCAGACCGTAGAGCGCCTCGGCATCCTTGAGCTGCTTGCGGTCCGCGTGCTGTACCAGCCCCTCGATGATGCGGGTGGTGGTGTCGACGCCAAGATCGGCGGTCAGCAGCTGGGTCTCCAGCTCTTCGAACAGATCGTCATCGATCTTCTTGCCGCTGAACAGGCCGAAGAAACCGGAGCCGATATTCTCCCTGGTACGCACCAGGCTGCGTTTGAGGCGGGCAAAGAAGCCCTCCCGCTGCGGCTTCTCCTGAGTGTCGTCGTCCACCTTGGCGGCCAGTGGCAGAGCGGCCAGGGCAGCGGCCTCAGCCTCCATCGCGGCGACCAGACGCAAATCTTCCGCTCGTTGGGCCTCTTTGGCGACACGGGCTTCCTCGGCAGCCTGAGCTTCGGCGGCAACACGAGCCTCTTCCGCAGCACGGGCCTCGGCGGCAATACGGGCTTCTTCCGCGGCACGGGCTTCGGCAGCGATGCGAGCCTCTTCCGCAGCGCGGGCTTCGGCAGCGATGCGAGCCTCTTCTGCAGCGCGAGCCTCGGCGGCAATACGGGCTTCTTCTGCAGCGCGAGCCTCGGCGGCAACACGAGCCTCTTCCGCAGCGCGAGCTTCGGCGGCAACAATGGCTTCGTCTGCGACCTGATCTTCGGTGGCGATCAAGGCCTCATTGACGATGACGGGCTCAAGCTCGCCCTCCGGCTCTTCCACAACCAGGGGGCCTTCGTCAGGGCCGCTCAGCGGCGCTTCGGGCTTGGCGGCGGGGGCATCAGCCGGGGCAACATCGGCGACAGGCGCGGGAACAGCGGCGGCCTCCGACTCGACTACCGCCAGGGTAGCGTCGGGCGCCTGCGATGGAACGGCCTCAGCCTCTTCTTTCTTGCGGCCGAAACCCAGCCAGGAAAACAAACCTTTTGCCATCTAAAAATACTCACATCAAAGGCTGACTGCTAAGATAGCCGTCCCTCGGCGGGTCGGCATAAAAATGAACCGCCTTATACTATCACTTTATTTTCTGACGACGAAACGCGATGCCCAGAGTGAAATCCAGCCGTAACAGCCCGAGCAAGAGCCCGGCCCCCCAGGGGCGAGCGGGCGTGGTACGAATCATCAGCGGCCAATGGAAGGGGCGCAAACTCCCCGTCAGGGATGTAGAAGGGCTCAGACCCACCACGGATCGCGTCAAGGAGACCATCTTCAACTGGCTGGCTCCCCACGTGCGCGGTACCCGCTGCCTGGATCTGTTCGCCGGCAGCGGCGGGCTGGGGCTGGAAGCCTTGTCCCGCTATGCCGAACAGGTCACCCTGATCGAGATGGACAGAGGCGCCGCCGACCAGCTCAAGAAGAACCTGACGACCCTGGGCAGCAGCCAGGGGCAGGTGATCCAGGCCGATGCCGTGAGCTGGCTGCAAGGCCCGGCCACGCCCTTCGACCTGGTCTTTCTGGACCCACCGTTTCGTCGCGAGCTGCTGCCCCAGGTGTGCGAGCTGCTCGAGCAGCGCGGCTGGCTGGCATCCGATGCCCTCATCTATCTGGAGCGGGAAAAAGAGATGGCCGATCTGGCGCTGCCCGCCAGCTGGACACTACTCAAGGACAAGCAGGCTGGTCAGGTCTGCTATCAGCTCTATCTGCGGGACACCAAGCATGACGCAGCTGTTTAAAGGGGAGATGGGCACAGTCCCCTTCTCCGTCAATTTGGACAACGGCTCAAGGACAAGCAGGTCGATCACATCAGGCCTGCTATCAACTCTATGTACGGGAGGTAAACGATGAAGCGGGTGTTTAATCTGTTGGCGATGGGGGTGCTGCTGTTCTTCTGGTTCGGTGTGGCACTCGCCCTGCTGGGCACCCTGCCGGGCAAACTGAACGGCTTTCTGCCGGTGTGCGGCGTCATCGTGATATTGATGCACTGGGTACAGGCCAGCATGATCAAGGCGGCCTGCAAACCCTACTTCGCGGTCACTCGTCTCGAATTCACCCAGGTGCTGATCTTCGGGGTGTTCGGCATGATGGATATCCGCACCAAGCTGCAGGCCATCATAGACGCCAGGAAGAAGGGAGAGACTCCCCCCAGGGCCGACTAGGCCACCCCCGGCCCGACCAGAAGGAGTGATTCGTCACTCCTTTTGCGTTTTTCCGAGGCTGATTCCCAGCTTGATGGAGAGAGCGGCGAGCAGCAGCAGCATGGCAATGAGGGAGAAGAAGTTGCTGCCAAGCTCGGGGTACTGCACCTTGACTAGGGCAGAATGGCCGAACACGCCGATAAAGAAGCAGAGCAGGATGCAGCTGGGTGTGTTGCCCACCATGGGCTCATGGCGATAGTGCTGATAGAGCTGGCTGGCCGCCAGCAACAGGGCGATGAGGGGGTAGAAGGAGAAGGGGACGACCGACTCCGTCAAGGCCGACAGGAAGGCATCGCCACAGATACCGATCAGCAGGGCCAGCACCAGGGGCTTCTTCGGAATCGCGTTCGGTTCATGCATGAGGCTGTCCATCCTTGCGTTATGTGAGAGATTCGTGGCGCTTGCGGTTCTGCACCTCGGCGCCCATGGCGATCATCCGCAACTGGCTGATGGTGCGCTCCGACAGTGCCTTGCACTCTTCCGGAGTCATGTCGAGGGCGTCTGCACCGGCGCTGAAGACGATGGTCACCATGGCCTCGGCCTGGATATAGGCCTCTTCCCGTGGCGCCTGCGTGGTGGCTTCCAGATAATCGGTCAGCTCGGCGATGAAGTGCTGGATCTCCCGGGCCACCGCCTGACGGAATGCAGCCGAGGTGCCGGAGCGCTCGCGCAGCAGCAGCCGGAAGATGTTCGGGTTGTTTTCGACGAATTCCATGAAGGTCTGCACCGAGGTGCTGATGACGCTGCCACCACCGGCAATGCGCTGGCGCGCCTGGCGCATCAGTTGGCGCAGGGTCAGCCCTCCCTCGTCCACCAGCGTCAGCCCCAGCTCTTCCATGTCCCGAAAGTGGCGATAGAAGGAGGTCGGCGCTATGCCCGCCTCTCTGGCCACTTCCCGCAGGCTGAGGTTGGAGAAACTGCGGTTGGCGCAGAGTTGACTGAACGCCGCCTCGATCAGCGTACGCCGGGTTTTTTCTTTTTGTTGCGCGCGAATACCCACGAAAACAGTCACCTTGAGATTAGCGAGGCCAGATGATAACCCGAAGGCGGGGCCGGGATCAGGTTTGTCTCCGACTTTTTTACCATTGACCCGCATTCCGGCTCAATGGAGAATAGTGAACAGCTGTTCGCTGAAAGGAGCCGAGTGAAATGGACCGCCCCCCGATCATCATGACCAACACCCTGCTGTTCGCCCTCTCCGGGCTGACGGCACTGATAGCGGTCCCCTGGTATGGACTGAGCCAGGGCTACGACCTCTGGCAGTGGCTCTGCTTCCTGCTGCTGTTCTGCTATTGCGGCATCTCCATCACCGCCGGCTACCACAGGCTCTGGTCCCACAAGGCCTACAAGGCGCACCCGGCCCTGCAATGGATCTTCGCCATCGGAGGCGCGCTCGCCCTGCAGAACTCGGCGCTGCACTGGTCCTCGGATCATCGCCGCCACCACCGCCACGTGGATGACAACCAGAAGGATCCCTACAGTGCGGGTCGCGGCTTCTGGTACTCCCACATCGGCTGGATGCTGCGGGAATACCAGCGCGATACCTACCACGACTACAGCAATGTGCGCGACCTGCAAAACAACCCCGTGGTCGCCTTCCAGCACAGGCACTATCTGGCTCTGGCCCTGGTCACCAACATCGGCATTCCGCTGCTGCTCGGCCTCTTGCACGGGGATCTGCTCGGCATGATGTTGCTGGCCGGGGTGCTGCGCATGGTGATGACCCATCACACCACCTTCTTCATCAACTCCCTGGCCCACATCTGGGGCAGCCAGCCGTTCACGGATCGCAACAGCGCCCGGGACAACGGCATCCTGGCCTTCTTCACCTTTGGCGAGGGCTATCACAACTTCCATCACCTGTTCGAGAACGACTACCGCAACGGCATTCAATGGTGGCAGTTCGACCCCACCAAGTGGCTGATCCGCACCGCCGCCTGGTGCGGGCTCGCCAAAGACCTGAGATCCTGCCCGGAGGAACGCATCGAACAGGCCAGGCTGGAGATGCAACTCAAGCGCGCCCAGGCCAGAGTACACAAGCAGGACGATAGGGAACGCTGGCAGGCACTGCTGCAGGAGGAGTACGACAAGCTGAGCCTGCAGATCCAGCACTACTATGCCAGCCGCAAGTCACTGCTGGAGCAGCGCAAGCGCACAGCCCTCGCACGCTACGACAGGCTCAGGCTGCAACTGGAGTACCGCACGTTGCGAGACGGTTTCCTCGTTGCCAAGCGCAACTGGAGTCGTCTGCTGGCGGGCCTCGCCTGATCGCCGAGACATCACGCAAAAGACCGCCAGCAGGCGGTCTTTTTGATGGCGCTGTCCCAATTACATGTTGAAAGGCTAACCTTGAAG
>NZ_CAWMFQ010000347.1:0-259 GCF_963866995.1 Aeromonas sp. ZOR0002
AGGAGCTGGAGCGCGCCGACCCGCTCGCGGCGCGCATTCCCCTCACCGGTGAGCCGGACCCGCGCCTGCTGCGGGTGCTGGACAAGGTGTGCCAGGCACCCGCCATCCATCTGACGCTGACAGCGCTGGCGGCAGATTGCGGCGCCTCGGTGCGCACCCTCAACCGGCTCTTCCTCCAGCAGCTGGGGTGCAGCTTTCGCCAGTGGCGGGAGCAGGGGGTGCTGGGACGGGCGCGCCAGTTGCAGCACCGGGGGCTCAC
>NZ_CAWMFQ010000348.1:0-13859 GCF_963866995.1 Aeromonas sp. ZOR0002
CCTCCTGCGCTTCCCGCTCCAGCAACTGCTGGCGGCGGCCGCTGGCCGAGCCCTGCGCCAGTTGGGCGCCAAAGCCGAGGGCCTCGATCTGCTCGCGCAGGGCCGCGGGCGTCTGCATCCCGGGTACCAGCACGATCCGGGCCTGCTCGATGGAGAAGTTGACGTCGGCGGAGATGATGCCGGGCAGCGCCGCCAACATCTTGTTCAGGCGGGCCGAGCAACCGGCACAAGTCATACCGGTAATTTGAAACAGGATGGTCTCGCTGCCGTAGTCGTAACCCTGCGCCTGGATGCTCTCCAGCACCGCCGGCAAACGATCAGGGCTGGCCAGCTCGATGGCGGCTTGCTCCAGTGCGAAGTTGACGGTGGCCGATACCCCGTCGAGCTTGTTGAGGGCGGTCGTGATGCGGCCGGCGCAGTTGGCGCAGCTCATGCCGCTGAGCGGCAACTGCAAATGAATGGGTGATTGAAGATGAGTGCTCATGTTGTTCCTCCCCGGAACCCGTCGGCACCACAAAACGCCGACTGGCAAACCCTAACCTTTACTGTAAGGGCAAGCTCAAGCCACATGATCCACTTTTTTCAGATGAAAAAAACGGCGCCCGTTTGCTGTCAGAGAGCCAACGGGCGCCGCATTCAGCTATTGCGCGGTGTGAGCGGAGCTCAGATACCGTACTGGGCGCGGTAAGCCTTCATGGCGGCCAGTTGCGCCGCCAGCTCCGGCTGTTCGGCCTGCTTCTCTTCCAGATACTGGATCAAGTCGCTCATCTGGATGATGGCGATGATGTGAGCGCCGTAGTCACGCTCCACTTCCTGAATGGCGGAGAGCTCGCCCTTACCCTTCTCCTGACGGTCCAGCGCGATCAGCACGCCAGCCAGGGAGGCGCCGTTGGCCTGGATCAGATCCATGGATTCGCGGATGGCGGTGCCGGCAGTGATGACATCGTCCACCAGCATGATGCGCCCCTTGAGCGGGCTGCCCACCAGATTGCCACCCTCGCCGTGATCCTTGGCCTCCTTGCGGTTGAAGCACCAGGGCACGTCCACGTCGTGCTGCTCCACCAGCTGCACCGCGGTGGCGGAGGCGATGGGGATCCCCTTGTAGGCCGGGCCAAACAGCACGTCGAACTCAATGCCGGCATCCATCAGGGCGGCGGCGTAGAAGCGGCCGAGACGGGCCAGATCGCGGCCGCTGTTGAACAGGCCGGCGTTGAAGAAGTAGGGGCTTTTACGACCGGATTTCAGGGTAAATTCACCGAATTTGAGGACCTGTTTCTCTAGGGCGAACTCGATAAATTGACGCTGGTAGGCTTTCATTCTGGCTCCTTGCTTGGCTTGTCGTTGTCTTGTGTGGGGGTATAAAAAAACGCGGACAGTGCCGCGTTTTTCAAATCAGAAATTCAGGAGAGCGCCTGCTTCTGCAGCGCTATGATGTCGTCGATGCCGCCCTTGGCGAGGGCCAGCATGGCCAGCAGCTCCTCGTGGGTGAAGGGTTCGGCCTCCGCGGTGCCCTGCACCTCGATGATGCGACCATCTTCGGTCATCACCACGTTCATGTCGGTCTCGGCGGCGGAGTCCTCGATGTACTCCAGATCGCAGATGGCCTCCCCTTCGAACATACCGACGGAGACGGCCGCGATCATCTGCTTGAGCGGGCTCTGTTTGATCAGCCCCTTCTCCACCATCCAGTTCAGCGCATCCACCAGCGCCACGCAGGCCCCGGTGATGGCGGCGGTACGGGTACCGCCGTCGGCTTGCAACACGTCGCAGTCAACGGTAATGGTGTGCTCGCCCAGGGCACTCAAGTCTACCGCCGCGCGCAGGGAGCGGGCGATCAGACGGGAGATCTCCAGGGTACGGCCGCTCTGCTTGCCGGAGGCCGCTTCGCGGTTCATCCGGGAGTGGGTGGAGCGCGGCAGCATGCCGTACTCGGCAGTGACCCACCCCTGCCCCTTGCCTTTGAGGAAGCGCGGCACGCTGGTGTCGACGCTGGCGGTGCAGAGCACGCGGGTGTGGCCGAATTCCACCAGCACGGACCCTTCAGCATGCTTGGTGAAGTGGCGGGTGATGGTTACCGGACGCACCTGGGCGGCGCTGCGATCGCTGGGACGGGACATGGGACTGACCTCTGGGCTGGCTGAATTGGCGCAGGAGTATAAGCGATCGCTACTCAAATATCAGCCGCTAAAACCACCTCGTCGGCTGACGGAGCAGGCCTGGCTGAGTATACTGGCCGCACACTTCATCAAGCCCGGAACAATCAATGATTCACAGCATGACCGCCTACGCCCGCAAGGAACTCAAGGGCGACTGGGGCACAGCCGTTTGGGAAATTCGTTCGGTCAACCAGCGCTATCTGGAGACCTACATTCGCCTGCCGGAACAACTGCGCAGCCTGGAGCCGGTTCTGCGTGAGCGCTTCCGCGCCAAGCTGCAGCGCGGCAAGGTGGAGTGCAACCTGCGTTTCGAGGCCGCGCAAGCCGCTGCCAGCCAGCTGCACATCAATGAAGAGCTGGCCAAGCTCATCATCGACAGCGCCAACTGGGTAATGAAGGAAGCGGGCCAGGGCCAGCTCAACCCGGTCGACGTGCTGCGCTGGCCGGGCGTGATGGCTGCCGCCGAGCAGGACATGGATGCGGTCGCCACCGAGCTGCTCGGTGGATTTGACCTTACCATGGAAGATTTCCTCGCCTCCCGCGCCAGCGAAGGGGCCAACCTCAAGGCGCTGATCGAACAGCGTCTGGCCGGCATTCAGGTAGAAGTGAAGAAGGTGCGCGTGCACCTGCCGCAGATCATCGAGTGGCAGCGCCAGAAGCTCACCGACCGGCTGGCCGAAGCCAAGATGGAGCTGGATCCAGCCCGCATCGAGCAGGAGATCGTGCTGCTGGCCCAGAAGATCGACGTGGCCGAAGAGCTGGATCGCCTGGAGATGCACATCAGCGAAACCAACAAGATCATGAAGAAGGGTGGCGCCTGCGGCCGCCGTCTCGACTTCATGATGCAGGAGTTCAACCGCGAGTCGAACACCCTCGGCTCCAAGTCTATCAACGCCGAGGTGACCCAGTCCGCCGTCGAGCTGAAGGTGCTCATCGAGCAGATGCGCGAGCAGATCCAGAACATCGAGTGATCTCCCTCATCGATGCACCAGCCCCCGCCACCCGGGGGCTTTTTTATGTCATATCCCCAGTGTGATCAACGGCATGGCCCCAGTCGGGCCGCTTGTGGCAAGATAGGTGACTGCCTTTCACCGAGTCCCTGTCCGCCATGAATCTACCCAGTTATGAAGCCATGATGCCTGCGGTGCTCAAGGTGCTGGCCGATGGTCATGCCCGTCCCCTTAGGGAAGTATTCGAGCGGGTTTGCCAACACTATGCCTTCACCCCGGAACAGCTGGCAGACACCTTGCCAAGTGGCCGCCAAACCACCATCCGCTCCCGGGTCGGCTGGGCCAAGACCTATTTGGTCAAAGCGGGTCTAATCGAGCAACCCAAGCGGGGCATTTGCCTTATCACCGAACGGGGTAAGGCGGCACTAGTCTCGGGACATGCTATCGACAACCACTATCTGGCCCAATTCAACGAGTTCGTGGCGTTTACCCTGGCCTCCAGTGAAAGCATGGGCAATCCGTCCCGGATCGTGACGGACGCAACGACACAGTCCACGCCAGAGCAGGCCAGTACACCGCAAGAGCAGATTGAGCAGGCGCTGGCAGCCATCAATCAATCCCTTGCCGATGACTTGCTAGCCGAGATCCTTGGCCTTTCCCCTCGCTTCTTTGAACAGCTGGTAGTCGATCTCATGGTGGCCATGGGCTATGGCGGCAGCCAGCAGGATGCCGCACGCACCACCCGTTACAGCAGTGATGGCGGTATCGACGGCATCATCAAGGAAGACAGACTCGGACTCGACTCCATTTATCTGCAGGCCAAGCGTTACACCGACAAGACGGTGGGCCGCCCAGACATTCAGGCTTTCGCAGGAGCGCTGGATCTGCACAAAGCCCGCAAGGGGGTCTTTATCACTACCTCAAGCTTTAGCCGCGAGGCACAGGAGTTCGTGGGACTGATTGAGAAGCGCATTGTCCTGATTGACGGACCCCGACTCGCCGCCCTGATGATTGAATACGGCGTCGGCGTCACCACCCGCCAGACTCTCACCATCAAGACCCTGGATTCAGATTACTTTCTGGAAGATTGACCATGACCGAGCGCAGCAACTTCTATTTCCTTCAAGCCCATGCCCCCATTCTGCTTGAGCTGGCGCAGGGCGCTGAACGGGCATTCGTCGGTGATCCCAACACGACCCTGGTCAAGTTGCGTCAACTGAGTGAAGCCTTGGCCCAAGATATTGCAATGCGCTGCGGTATTGCCGCCCAGCCGCAGACCACACAGGCCGAGCTGCTCTATCTGGTTGGCCGTGAGCTGTCGCTGGATCCGATCGTGATGAACCTGTTTCATGGGCTGCGCAAGGCAGGAAATCATGCGGTGCATCAGTTCAAGACCCGTCACAAAGAAGCCTTGGCCGGGCTGAAAGTCGCTCGAGACCTGACTGTCTGGTACCACCGCTTCTTTGGCAAGGGGAGCGAGCATTTCAAACCAGAGCCCTTTATCGTCCCCAAAGATCCCAGCGCCGAGCTGCACCAATTGCAGGAGCAGATAGCCAGGCTCAAGGACGAGCTCACCAGTGCCAGCAGCCAGCTCGATCAGAATCAGGAGTTGGCCGAGTTGCTGGCGCGGGAGAAGAAGGAATATCAGGAGCTGGCTGAACTGATGGACAGCGAGGCCAGAGAGCTTGCCTCCCAGGCCAAGACGCACCAACAGGCGCTCGCTACTCAGCAGCAGGAGTTCGAACGCCGCCTTGCCGAGTTGCAGCAGCAATTACAGCAGCAAAGCGAAGAGGCCAGGAAGCAGGCAGCGTTGGCCCTGCAAGGGTTTGCCAGCAAGGCAAAGCGCATCACCGACACCTTGGTTCTTGACGAGGCCAGTACCCGCATTCTCATCGATCAACAGTTGCAGGATGCTGGCTGGGAGGCGGACTCCGAGCAACTCGATTACCGCAAGGGAGCTCGTCCGCAGAAGGGACGCAACATGGCCATCGCCGAATGGCCAACCGAGCATCACGGGGAGAAGGGTCGGGCCGATTACGTGCTCTTTATCGGTCTGATGCCGGTCGCCGCCGTAGAGGCGAAAAAGATGAATACCAATGTGGCCGGCAAGATCCCTCAGGCGGGGCGCTACAGCAAGGGGTTTGTTCTGTCAGGTTTGATGGTCAGCCCCTGGGTTCTGGAGGGACGCTCGTCCCCCTGGCACGATGGTCAAGGTGAACAGTATCAACTCCCCTACCTCTACTCCTGCAACGGTCGCCCCTTTGTCAAACAGCGGGCCGAGCAGTCCGGCATCTGGTTTCGCGATGCCCGCCACCCGAGCAATCTGGCCCGCGCACTTCAAGAGTTCCACTCGCCGGACGGGCTGCTGGATCTGCTCAAACGCAGCCGCGAACAAGCGGAGCAGACACTCAAGCAAGAGGGGTTTGGTTACCTCAAGGTGAGACCCTATCAGCAGAAAGCCATCGAGGCGGTGGAATCTGCGCTCGCGCGCGATCAGCGCAACTGTCTGCTGGCCATGGCGACGGGGACGGGCAAGACCCGCACCATCATTGGTCTGATGTATCGCTTCCTCAAGGCAGAGCGTTTTCGCCGCATCCTCTTTCTGGTGGACAGGACAGCACTCGGCGGCCAAGCCCTGGATGCATTCAAAGATACTCGCCTCGAACAAAACCAGACCCTGTGGTCTGCCTACACCATCGCAGAGCTCGGAGACATGGCGGCGCAAGCCGAGACCCGCATTCAGGTCGCCACCGTGCAGGCCATGGTCAAACGTATCTTCGCAAGTGACAACCGACCGCCGATAGATGAGTTCGACTGCATCATCGTGGACGAGGCTCACCGGGGTTACGCCCTGGATCAGGAGATGACCGAAGGGGAGCTCTCCACCCGTGATACCGCGCAATATCTCTCAAGCTACCGTCGGGTGCTCGACTACTTCGATGCGGTCAAGATTGGCCTCACCGCCACCCCGGCAAAACACACCAGCGAGATTTTCGGCAAGCCGGTCTACCTCTACTCCTACCGTGAGGCGGTGGCCGACGACTGGCTGATCGACCACGAATCGCCGATCCGTTTCCAGACCGAGCTGACCGAGCATGGCATCAACTTCAGCAAGGGCGAGAAGGTGACCGCTATCGATACCCGCACCGGCGAGATCGAGACTGCGGAGCTGGAAGACGATCTCAATTTCGAGGTGGATGCCTTCAACAAACGGGTGATCAACGAATCCTTCAATCAGGTCATCTGTCAGGCGCTGGCACAGGAGCTGGATCCCTTCGGAGAAGAGAAGACCATGATCTTCTGCACCACCGACAACCATGCCGACATGGTCAAGCGGCTACTGGATGCCGAGTTCAAAACCCTCTACGGCGAAAGCTATAACCAGGAGGCTGTCGCCAAGATCACCGGCAAGAGTGACAGGGTGAGCACCCTGATCAGCCGCTACAAGAACGAACGCTACCCCAATATCGCCATCACGGTGGATCTGCTCACCACCGGCATCGACGTGCCGCGTATCTGCAATCTGGTCTTCATGCGGCGGGTCAAGTCACGGATCCTCTATGAGCAGATGATGGGGCGGGCCACCCGTCGCTGCGACGACATAGGCAAGACGGTGTTTCGCATCTATGACCCGGTGGATATCTATGCCGCGCTGGCCGAGGTCAACACCATGCAACCCCTGGTCAAGAATCCCGATATCACCCTGACGCAGCTGGCTGGTGAGCTGAGCGATGAGCGCTGCCTGGAGCAAGCCCTCAATGTGGCGGGAGACGAGCCGGGCCAGAGCCAAGCCGATACCATCTTGAATCAGCTCAGCCAGAAGCTGATGCGGGTGCTGCGCAAGGCAGAGAGCAAGGCGGATCGCTACCCGGCCTTGAAGCAGAAGCTGGCCGAACTGGGGGAAGAGTGGGGTATTGAGCCGGGCAAGCTGCATCAGCACCTCCATCAGCTCGGGCCAAGGCAGGCCAGCCACTTTTTGCGCCAGCACGCCACCCTGCTGAGGGAACTGGCACAGGTGGAGGAGCTGATCGGCAGCGAATATCGTCCGGTGATTTCCGATCATCAAGACAGGCTCACCCTGCGCGAGCAGAGCTACGGTGCCTATGGCAGGCCACAGGATTATCTGGATGGCTTCGCCGACTTTATCCGTCAGCAGGTCAATGGCAATGCGGCGCTGATGGCGGTGATCAATGCCCCACGCAACCTCACCCGAGCCCAGCTCAAGGAGGTCAAACTGCTGCTCGACAGCGCCGGTTTCAAGGAGGCCAACCTGCAGAGTGCCTGGCGCAATCAGACCAATCAGGACATCGCCGCCAGCATCATAGGCCATATTCGTCGCGCCGCCCTTGGCGAGCCGCTCATCCCCTATAGCGAACGGGTACGGCTGGCAATGGAGCAGATCTACCGCAGCCAGAGCTGGACGCCCGTCCAACGCAAGTGGCTGGATCGTCTGGCCAGGCAGCTGGTGCACGAGGTGATTGTCGATCGCGACTTTATCAACGAGCGCTTCGCCGATGATGGCGGCGCCAAAAGGCTTGACGGTCTGCTCGGTAGACAACTCGATAAACTGCTGGACCAGCTTGGTGACGCGCTCTGGCAAGTGGCCTGACAAGCGGCAGCGGCCTCGACAGAGACAGATATAGAAAAGGGCGCCTTTTATCTATGTGGGCCGTGATATGTATAGAAAATTAAAATTTCTATACATACAATCGCCGCCATACACAGAAAAGGGGACTTTCTATGCCCATTACCCCGCTGCCGCTGGTCAATATCGCTGAGCTGGAGAGCCGCGCCGTGCTCAAGAAGAGCGCCGAAGCTCACCGCTATCTGGCCGAACTCAAGGGGGTGGCCGCCAGCATCCCCAACGAGGGGATCCTCATCAACACCCTGTCCCTGCAAGAGGCAAAAAACAGCTCGGAGATCGAGAACATCATCACCACCCAGGATGATCTCTACCGCGCCAACCTGTTTGAAGAGGCGGTCAATCCGGCCACCAAAGAGGTGCAGGACTATGCCGCCGCCCTCAAGCAGGGCTTTGCCACCGTGCGCAATCAGCAGCTGATCCGGCTGGCCGACATTCTGGCGGTGCAGCAATTCTTGGAGAAAAACCGCGCCGGCTTGCGCCGCCTGCCCGGCACCGATCTCAAGAATGCCCGCACCGGCGAGGTGATCTACACCCCGCCCCAACATGCAGACGAGATAGCCGCCCTGATGGACAATCTGGTGTGCTATATCAATGACGACGAGCTCTGTGATGCCGATCCCCTGGTCAAGATGGCCATCATCCACCACCAGTTCGAGAGCATTCACCCTTTCTATGACGGCAATGGCCGCACCGGCCGTATCCTCAACCTGCTCTATCTGGTGGCCCAGGGGCTGCTCAACCTGCCGGTGCTCTATCTCAGCCGCTACTTTATCCAGGACAAGGGGCGCTACTACCGCGAACTGCAAGCGGTGCGTGATACCGGTGACTGGGAGCCCTGGCTGCTCTACATGCTCGATGCGGTGATCGACACGGCCCAGAGCACCATCGCCCTTATCACTGGCATCAAGGAGCTGATGGCCAGCTACAAGCAGGGCATCCGCGAACAACTGCCCAAGATCTACAGTCAGGATCTGCTCAATAACCTCTTCAACCACCCCTACACCAAGATCGACTTTGTCATGGGCGATCTCGGGGTGACCCGCATCACCGCCACCCGCTATCTGGATTTGCTGGTCGAACAGAAATTCTTGCAAAAACAGAAGATTGGTCGCGGCAATTACTACATCAACCAGCCCCTGTGCGCCCTGCTGGCGGCTCACAGCTGATAACCGGAACATCCATGCGCAACAACGATATCGTTCAAAAACTGTGGAACCTGTGCGACGTCCTGCGTGACGACGGCATCAACTACTCCGACTATGTCACCGAGCTGGTGCTGCTGCTCTTTATCAAGATGGTGCACGAGAACGAAGAGGCGGGCATTCTGGCCGCCCACACCCTGCCCGAGCATTGCCGCTGGCCAGAGCTCGCCAGCCGCTCCGGCCTCAACCTGCTCAACCACTATCGCCAGATGCTGGTGGATCTCGCCAAAGACCAGGATCCCCTGATCGCCGCCATCTATGCCGATGCCCAGACCCGGCTGCGCGAGCCGCGCCATCTGGAGCAGATGATCAAGACCCTCGACCAGATCGACTGGTTCAGCGCCAAACAGGATGGCCTGGGGGATCTCTATGAAGGGCTGCTGGAGAAGAACGCCGGCGAAACCAAATCCGGCGCCGGCCAATACTTCACCCCGCGCGCCCTGATCAACAGCATGGTGCGCTGCCTCCAGCCCAAGGCGGGGGAAGTGATTCAGGATCCGGCAGCCGGCACCGCCGGTTTTCTTATCGCCGCCGACCAGTACATCAAGAGCCAGTCGGACTATGACGACTTGACGCTGCAACAGGTGCGTTTCCAGAAGCAGAAAGCCTTTATCGGGGTCGAGCTGGTGCCCAATACCCGCCGCCTCGCCCTGATGAACTGCCTGCTGCACGGCATGGAAGGGGATGAAGAGGGGGTGGTGCACCTTGGCAATGCCCTGGGACAGGCGGGTGCCGCGCTGCCCAAGGTCGATGTCATCCTAGCCAACCCCCCCTTTGGCACCAGCAAGGGGGGTGAGGCCAGCAATACCCGCGACGATCTCACCTACAAGACCAGCAACAAGCAGCTCGCCTTCTTGCAGCATATCTATCGCGGCCTCAAGCCCGGTGGCCGCGCCGCCGTGGTACTGCCCGACAACGTGCTGTTTGAAGCCGGGGTCGGCACCGAGGTGCGCCGTGACCTGATGGAAAAATGCAACCTGCACACCATACTGCGCCTGCCCACCGGCATCTTCTACGCCCAGGGGGTCAAGACCAATGTGCTCTTCTTCCAGAAAGGCAGCGCCACTGACCCCTATCAGCAGGAGGGGTGCACCCAGGCAGTCTGGGTCTATGACCTTCGCACCAATATGCCGAGCTTTGGCAAGCGCACCCCCTTTGGCAATGCAGCCATTGGTTTTACCGAGGCCGAGTTCGGCACAGATCCCCATCTGGGCCCCTTTGAGCAGGTATTTGGTACTGACCCCAATGGCACCGGTTTACGCACGGAAGGGGAATACAGCTTCGGCGCAGAAAAAGTCGAGCTGGCCGAGGATGCCGCGAACCAGGACACAGACCCCGAGCTGGCCCACAGCCGCTGGCGCTGCTTTGGCCGGGAGTGGATCCGCGATAACAAGGGCGATTCACTGGATATCAGCTGGCTCAAGGATCAAAACAGCGTCGATGCCGCCGACTTGCCCGAGCCGCTGGAACTGGCCAGTGAGGCCAAGGATGAGATGGAAGCGGCACTGGCCGAATTGCAGGATCTGGTCAAGGCGCTGGAGGGAATGGCGTGATGGACTTGCAAGCAATTCCCGATAGCTGGGCTGCTACTAACCTTGGCTCCATAGTGGATTATGGAAAAACTCAAAAATGCGAATTGGCCGATATTGATGGCGTGACTTGGGTCGTAGAGCTCGAGGATATTGAAAAAGATACTTCACGAATTATATCGAGAGGGTATACCCCTGCGCGCGACTTCAAGAGCTCTAAGAATTTATTTAATAAAGGCGACATTCTTTATGGAAAACTGCGCCCATACTTAAATAAAGTAGTAATGGCAGATGAAAATGGTGTGTGCAGTACAGAAATAATACCAATAAACGCTGAACCATTAGTAATCAATAAATATATTTTTTATTGGATTAAAAGTCATCATTTTTTAGATTATGTAAATGATGTTAGCTATGGCGTTAACATGCCTCGCTTGGGGACAAACGATGGTCTTAACGCACCATTTATATTGGCTCCCTTTGCAGAGCAAAAAGAGATTGTCGACCGGCTTGATATATTGCTGGCTCAGGTGGAGGCCACTCAAGCCCGTCTGGCCCGTATTCCAGATATTATCAAGCGTTTCCGTCAATCCGTGCTTTCCGCTGCGATGAGTGGCAAATTGACGGAAGAGTGGCGTAGTAAAAACACGGTTAACCAACCAAGGAAGGAAAAATTAGCAAGTGTCATTAGCTTTTTAGACCAGGGCTGGAGCCCCAAATGTATTAATGAGCCTGTTCAAAATAATCAATGGGGTGTTATCAAAACATCTGCTGTCCAACCAGGTTTTTTTCTAAAGGAAGAAAATAAAACTTTACCTGAAGAGTTAAAGCCAAGAACAACGCTAACCTTATTAAAGGACGATATCCTTATCACACGAGCAGGCCCTAGAAGTAGATGTGGCATTACTTGCATTGTCGATGACGATTACCCCAACCTTATGATCTGCGATAAGGTTTATAGAATCAGAACCAACGTGAAGCACCTTTTGCCACAGTACCTAAACTGGTGCCTCAACTCACCTACATATTTATCTTATATAGAAGAGTTGAAAACTGGCATATCTGAAAGTGGCATGAACATGACCCAAAATAAATTGAATGGGCTGATTATAAATTTACCACAGGTAGAAGAACAAACCGAAATTGTTCGTCGAGTAGAACAACTGTTTGCCTATGCCGATAGTATCGAGCTACAGGCCAAAGCGGCCAAGGCGCGGGTCGATAACCTGACCCAGGCCATTCTGGCCAAGGCGTTTCGCGGCGAGTTGACCGCCGACTGGCGCGCCGCCAACCCGGTGCTGATTAGCAGCGACAATAGCGCCGCCGCCCTGCTGGCCCGTATCCAGGCCAAGCGGGTCGCCGTCAAACCGCGCAAGAGCCGTAGGGTGTAATGAACAACGTGAATTACACCGCAACAGAACCAACCACAAGGCGCCAAAGCGGTGCAATGCGCTCCGCTTATTGCACCCTACGTTGCTGGCGCGCCGTCAAGCCACGCAAGCGAGCGGGCAGACAGGGGAGTTAGCCATCAACAAGCCAGCCCTTTTGCACTGCTTTAGCCGAGGGATAAAAGGGCGGCCTTGTGGCGCCATAACTTGTATCATCACGAAGATGCCTAACCCTTTATTGACCAGGTGGCAGTGCCCGATATGAAATCCGATAGCGACATGCTCGAACAGTTGATCCGCCTCGCCAGCAGCAACCCCCAGGTGCAGGTGCTTTGGCTTTACGGCTCCCGCGCCAAGGGGACGGCTGGGCCCGACAGCGACTGGGATCTGGCGGCGGCATTCGATCCGGTCAAACAGAGTGGTCCGCTGGGCGGCGCGCTGGAGAACCGGTTGCGGCCCGAACTGCTGGCGCTGGATTGGCAACGAGCCCTGGGGTTGGCGGAGGGGGAACTCTCGGTCGTCGATATCAATCAGGCCCCCATTCCCTTGGCCTTTGCCGTAGTCGATGCCAATCGTCCTCTCTATAGCCGTGATGAGGGGCGACGCTTGCAGGAAGAGGCGCGGATCATGTCGCAGATGGAACTTGGTTATCCCCGTCGCAAAACCGATATCAGCAAGCATCATTCAGAGGAGTAGAGATGAGCGATAACGCCTATATCGGCGCTTTGCGCATCAGCCTGTCGCGTTATCAGGCCGAGCTGTCAGAGATCCGGGCTATTCTGGCGCAGCGTGCGCTTTCCAATCTGGAGTACCGCGCCGCCGAGCGAACCATGCAGGTTTCTATCGAAGCCTGTATCGGCG
This sequence comes from Aeromonas sp. ZOR0002, assembly GCF_963866995.1. Lineage (NCBI taxonomy): Bacteria > Pseudomonadati > Pseudomonadota > Gammaproteobacteria > Aeromonadales > Aeromonadaceae > Aeromonas > Aeromonas sp. ZOR0002. The sequence goes on from NZ_CAWMFQ010000348.1 coordinate 12,732, forward strand.
TGGCCAAACACTGGGCCAGAGCGCTGGCGGGCCATACTCCGCAGGATGCCTATCAGGCATTCGAAATCCTGGCCCAGCGTGGCGAGCTATCCCCCGACACGCTGATCGGCTGGCGCAAGATAATTGGCCTTCGCAATGCGCTGGTGCACGACTATCTCAATATCGATCCCGAGATCATTCGTAGCGTGATTGGTCAGGGTTATAGCGACCAGCTGTTTACCTTTGGCCAACGGGGACTCGACTGGCTGGCGGCCAGGCTGGATTGAGCCGCCGCGCCCTGCGTCCTTAATGCAAAAGAAGGGGCCTGCAAGTGCAGGCCCCTTCTTTTTGCTGATAATCACCGGTTCTGGCTGGGGGCGGCTTTTATCCGTTGGATGATTTGAACTTGCGGCTGCGCAGCAGCAGGGGGAGCTGGTAGAGCACCAGAGCGCCCAGCACCAGGCCGGCGCCGGCCAGCTTGGCGGGGCCCAGGGGTTCGTCATAGAAGAGGGTGCTTAAGATCAGGGTCCAGACCGGTTCGAGCAGCATCAGCAGGGCGGCGTGGGCCGTGGTCATCCGGCTCAGGGCGTGGGTGAGCAGCCAGTAACGCAATGTGGTGGCGATCAGGACGCTGGCCGCAAACCAGCCCCAGATACCAGTGCCGATGCTGGCGGGCCACTGCTCGGTCAGCAGGGAGAGCAGGGTGCCGAGCAGTCCGGTCACCGCCAACTGGATGCAGGTGAGCCAGGTAGGAGGGATGGACTGGGCGAAGTGGCGGTGCACCGCGAGCTGGACCCCCAGAGTGGCGGCCGCCGCCAGAAACCAGAACAGGGAGAGCGACACGCCCCAGTGGGTGCTGCTGGAGAGCAGCAGCAGACCCGCGACGGCCACGGGCAGAGTCAGCCAGTAGTGACGGCCGGGTCTGGCCTTGAAGGCGGCCCAGGCGGCGAGCGGCGCCATCAGGGTGGCCACGCTCATGATGAAGGCGCCACTGCCGAGGGCATCGCTCTGGCTGATGGCGGTAACCCAGAACAGCAGGCTGGCCCCGAGCAAAGTGCCGCACCCGGCGGCGCGCAGCAGTTGTGAGCCACTGGGGGGCGGCTCGCGCAACCAGGCGAGCGGCAACAGCAGCAGGGCGGCCAGCAGGAA
>NZ_CAWMFQ010000349.1:0-11819 GCF_963866995.1 Aeromonas sp. ZOR0002
GGTGCAGACGATTTTGGTCTTTTTCATGTCAGTCTTCATGGTGCTGTTGTCATCTCTTCAATGTGAAATAGTCAGCGGGTCGGGGCAAAGGCGGCCAACGCCGGCAGTCCTCTGCCCTCCCGATCAAACAGGGCCTGGTTCTCCCAACCATTACCGAGGGGTTCGTCTATCCCGAGGAACGCCATGCCAGCCTGACTGGCCCAGCTGTCACCGGTGACCCGGATCCAGCCCGGCTCCCAGTAGACAAACCCGAGCCCGAGCCGATCCGGCACTGCGGCAATAGCGGCACGCAGGGCATCGAGAAACGCCAGTTGCCCCTCGGGCGTCGCAGCAAACCCGCCGCGCACGGCCTCCTGCTCACCGAAGGCATTGCGAACCGCGTCCTGGTTGACGGTATCGTGCCCATAGGCGGTCTCAACCACCAGCAGCGGGAGTCTGATTTGGGTGGCAAGGCTGTTCATGGTGCGCGAGAGGTCACCCAAGGATCCGTGCCAATAGGGGTAGAAGGAGAGACCCACCAGATCGAACGGCACATCGCGCGCCTGCATCGCCTTGAACCAGCGCAGGCACTGAGCCTCATCCCCTCCTTCAGCAAGATGCAGCATCAGTCGTGGGGTGATCCCCCCCTCGCTGCCAGCGCGGATCCCGGCGATGGCCGCCTTGAGCAGCTGGGCCAGTCGATCGAACCCCTCCTCTTCTTCCTGCCGGTGTAGTTGCCCCAGCGGCCACAGCATGCCGTTATTGAGTTCGTTGCCGACCTGTACCATTTGCGGCGGCACCCCAGCCTCGCGCAGGCGCTGCATCACGGCGGCGCTGTAATCGTGCAACATCGCCGCCAGTTCTGCTTCCGACTTGCCTCGCCAGGTCCGTGGCGTGTACTGCTTGCCCGGATCGGCCCAGAAGTCGCTGTAATGAAGATCGAGCAACCAGGGCAAGTTGAGAGCCCGGCTTCGCTGCGCCAGTGCAATCACCTTTTCCAGATCATTGTTGCCACCACCAAAGGGTTCCCCCTTGGCCGAGCGGGGATCGACCCACAGCCTCAGGCGCACCAGGTTGAGGCCACGCTCGCGCATCAGGGTTAGCAAATCCCCCTGTCGCGTTTCGTCCTGATAGTGAACGCCCAAGTGCTCGAGTTCGGCCAGGGTGGAGACATCCGCCCCTCGGATGGCCAGGTTGTGAGGAGCGGCTCCAGCCCCTGCACTGATCGCTCCCAGCATGACCAACAGTGGCCAGCTCAGCGGGAGGTACATGCTAGTGTTGCTCCGGCTCGTGCAGCTCGAACCACTGACCGAGCTCGCGGCGCAGGTTGTCCGAGCGCTTGCCGAAGATGGCCTGCACCTCGTCACCGATGATGATGACGCCGATGGCACCGAGACCTTGCAGCGCCTCGCTGTCGACCTGCTGCAAGGCATTGACCTTGACCCGCAGCCGGGTCAGGCAGGCGTCAAAGCTCACTATGTTGTCGTGCCCACCAAAGGCAGCGATGAGCGCGGTGATGGCCGCCTCGTCCAGCCCGGGGAGCGGCGCCTCGGTCGATTTTTCCTCCTTGTGGCCGAGGGCGGCGGCGAACAGCCGCTTGAAGTCCTGCATCTTGACCATTTGAATCTCCTAAACATAAAAAAAGAGGGCGAAGCCACTGGCTCCGCCCCGCAATCAACGGGCGCGACGCAGCACTCGGCAGCCGAATGGAGGCAGCACCAGCGAATCGCTCAGCGCCTCACCGCTCACCATGTCACTGTGACCACCCGGCAGAGTGACCAGGCGCTCGGCGTTGGCGAAGTTTTGCACGAACACGAACTCCTGCTCACCATCGCTGCGACACTGAGCTGTGACCCCCTCCGGCAAGGCTGGCAAAGCACGCGGCAGGGCCAGGGTCTCGATGAGATGGCCAAAGAAGTCGCGTTGGAACGCCAGATCATTTCGCGAGGCGACATAATAGGCGCGACCTGTCCCGTGCTCGTTGACCGTCACCGCCGGACGTCCGGCATAAAAGTCACCGTCATAGCTGGCCAGGGCCCTCGCGCCTTCCAGGTGGATGAGATCGCAAAGGTGAGTGACTTCGTAAGGGCCGCAGAGTCCGGCTTCGTTGCCAGCAAGACCCGAGACGGCGTTACGTTCCTCGTCATAGAGACCGTCTATCTCCTCTGCCCAGATCCCAAGGACCGGGCGCAGCGGCCCTGGGAATCCCCCCAGGTGACAGAGATCGGTCTCGTTGACGATGCCGCTCCAGTAAGTGGTAACAAACTGCCCACCTCGTTTGACAAAGGCGTCAACCCGTTCGGCAAAGCCATCGCGCACCATGTAGAGCATTGGGGCGATAACCAGGTCATAGCCATCCAGCGCGCAGTCGGCATTGATGACATCCACCGCCACCCCTGCCTCCCAGAATGGGCGGTAGTGCTCGGCTACCGTCTTCTCGTAGAAGAGGCCGGCATTGCGCGGCCCCTGGGCATTGTCCATGGCCCAACGGCTCTCCCAGTCGAAAATGATGGCCACTTTGGCCTCGACGCGGCTGCCAGCGACCTCTTGCAACTTGGCCAGGATCTCGCCTAGCGCCTGCACCTCGCGGCCCACCCGGGTATCGATGTGACCAACGTGATCGACCACGGCGCCGTGGAACTTCTCGACCGAACCACGGCTCTTGCGCCACTGGAAGTACTGCACCGAGTCGGAGCCGTGGGCTACCGCCTGCAAGGAGGAGAGGATATGCATTCCCGGCTTCTTGAGCTTGCTGATGGGCTGCCAGTTGGTCAGGCTCGGGGTCGACTCCATCAGGAAGAAAGGTTTGCCTCCCTTGAGAGTGCGCATCAGGTCGTGATACATGGCGGTGTACGCCGCCAGGGTCGAGTCATCGCCACTGTTGTGCCAGAGGGGGTAGCTGTCCCAGGAGATGAAATCGATCTCCTTGGCCAACTGCCAGTAGTCATAGTCGTAGAAGTACTCCATGAAGTTGGTGGTGGCCGGCAGGCTCGGGTTGGCCGCCTTCAAGGGCTTGATCTCCTCGGCACAGAAATCGCTCACCTGGGCGGTATTGAAACGCTTCCAATCGAGGTTTAGGCCGTGGATCGAGCTCTCGCCGATGGGAGACGGGGATTCGATCTGTGACCAGTCGGTGTAGGTATGGCTCCAGAAGCTGCTCCACCAGGCGTGATTGAGCGCTTCTATGCTGCCATAACGAGCCTTGAGCCAGTCACGAAAGCGCTCCTGACAAAGCTCGCAGTGGCACTCGCCGCCGTACTCGTTGGAGATGTGCCAGGCGATGACACCTGGATGATGGCCGTAGCGTTCGGCCAGGGCACCGTTGATAGCGCGCACCTTGTCACGATAGACAGGCGAACTCATACAGTGATTGTGACGGCCACCGTGCAGTGCCTTCACACGTTCCTTGCTGACCCGCAGCACCTCGGGATAACGCTGGGAAAGCCAAGCCGGGCGAGCACCACTTGGTGTGGCGAGGAAAACTGACACACCGTTTTCGTGCAAGCGATCGAGCACCGTATCGAGCCAGCCGAATTCATAGCGCCCCTCTTGTGGCTCCAGGGAAGACCAACTGAAGATGCCGACCGACATCACGTTGCAGCGGGTCTGCTTCATCATCTCGAGATCTCGCTCGAACACCTGGGGATCATCCAGCCACTGATCCGGGTTGTAATCAGCACCATGCAGCAGAGCGGGCACCCGTTCACTGAGCGGGGGAAACTTGAACATCACACATCTCCTAAAACGAGGGGGCGCCGGCCATGGCCGGTCGCCCTATCGGTTGAAACCGGGTCAGTTGAATACCTTGATCGAGGGGAGCACATGGCCGGAGCAGTCAAACAGCGCCTGGTTCTCCCGGGCATTGCCCTCTTTCCAGTCGTCGTTGTTGTACTTCATCCCAGCCTTGGTGGCCCAAGTGGCACCAGGGGTTGGCAGCCACGCAGGCTCCCAGTAGAAGACACCCTTGCCACGCCCGTCCGGTACCGCCACCACGCTCTTGATCAGATCGCGCAGGAAGTCGGCCTGCCCCTGTACGCTGGCCGGGTAACCACCGTCGCTCGCCTCCTTGGCAGTGAAGTTGTTCTCGGCGTTGTCGCAGTTCTCCGTGGTGTAGCCGTAGGCGGCCTCAACCACGATCACATCCTTGCCATAGCGCTTGCTGATGTCATCCATGTTGGCCTTGAGGGCACTGATGGGGCCATTCCAGTAGGTGTAGAAGGAGAGTCCGATGATATCGAAGGGCACCTCGCGCTTGGCGACTTCATCAAACCACCAGACGAAGGTGTCGTTTTTGGTGCCCTCAGCCAGATGCAGCATCACCTTGATATCTTTGCCGTGCTCTTTCACAGCACGTACACCAGCCTTGAGCAGTGTGGCCAGGCGATCAAACTCCCCACCGTTTTGCCCCCAGCTCTTGCCCTCTGGCCATAACATGCCACCGTTGATCTCGTTGCCGACCTGCACCATGTCAGGCATCACACCGGCCTTTGCCAGGGCATCCATGCTTTCCTTGGTATGGGCGTAAACGGCATCCGCCAACTGCTCGACTGACATCGTACGCCACGCCTTGGGCTTGTTCTGGCGGCCCGGATCCGTCCAGAAATCACTGTAGTGGAAATCGAGCAGGAACTTCATACCAAGGGCCTTGGCACGCTTGGCAAGCGCTATCGTTGCAGCCAGATCGTTGTTACCACCGCCGTAAGGCTTGCCGTCCGCATCCTTGGGGTCTACCCACAGGCGCAGGCGAATGTAGTTAAAGCCGTTCTCCTTGAGGATTGCCATGGCGTCCTGTTGCTTGCCACTGGCATCAAAGAACTTGCCACCAAATTTCTCTACTTCGGCCAACATGGAGACATCAGCCCCCTTGATGAACTCCTGCGGTACAACAACTGGTTGCACCACCACATTTTCGGCAGCCACGGCAGGGGCATGCATACCCAACATGCCGGTGGCGAGCAGCGCCGCCATCACCAGCGTCTTCTTGATTTTCATGTCGAACGTCCTGTTTAACGGATTAACCTTTGGTCCCACCTGCGGTAAGACCGGAAACGAAGTACTTCTGCAAGGAGAGGTACAAGATGGCCACCGGCACCGCGATGAGCACAGCTCCCGCCGCATAGGTGGTGTAGCTGGCCCCCATCTTCTGGGCGACCAGGTTGTAGAGACCAATGGGCAGGGTGAACTGATCCGGGGTGCGCAATATGGTGCTGGCCAGGATGAAGTCGCCAAGCGGGCCGGTGAAGGAGAACAGTGCAACCACCGCAATGATGGGCTTGGAGAGCGGCATGATGATCTCGATAAAGATGCGGAAGTTGCCCGCCCCGTCCATGCGCGCCGACTCGTCGAGATCCTTGGGGATGGCATCGAGGTAACCCTTCATCAGATAGGTGTTCATCGGGATCATGCCGCCCACATAGACCAGCACCAGCGCCAGATGGCTGTTGACCAGACCCAGCATCTGGGCCAGCACGAAGATGGCGATGAGGGCCGAGAACTGGGGCACCATCTGCAACAACAGGAACAACATCAGGCCATTTTGCCGCCCACGGAAACGAAAGCGCGAGAAGGCATAGGCAGTGAAGCTGACGCTGATGAGGGTCAACACCATGGTCAGGAAACTGATCTTCATCGAGTTCCAGTACCAGGCGGCATAATCGATGCGACCGTCAAACAGCTCCTGATAATGAATAAAGGAGAAGTTTTCCGGGATGATCGAGGTGTTGAGCAGGCTGCTGCCCGGATTGAGAGAGGCTCCAACCGTCCAGATCAGGGGATAGATGATGATCACCGCAACCATAGCCAGCAGCAAATAGCTTAGGGTCAGACGGATGGCATTACTCTTTTTCAGACTGTGTTTGGCACTCATGGCTGGATCTCCTTACACCATGTCGTCTTGCTTGAACGAATTGGTCGCACGGAACTGCCACAGGGCAATGCCGACCACGAAGATGGAGAGCAGAATGGTGATGCTCGCTGCAATCGCATACTGGGATGACGACATGGTCAGCTTGTAGATCCAGGAGACCAGGATGTCGGTGCCGCCGGCATTGGAACCAGCCACCGCAGGTCCACCGTTGTTGAACAGGTAAATAATATTGAAGTTGTTGAAGTTGAAGGTGTACTGGGTGATGAGGATCGGAGCGATCGAATACAGCACCAGGGGCAGCGTAATGGTGGTCAGCTTGTGCCATGTACTGGCACCGTCGATGGTGGCCGCCTCGTAGAGATCATCCGGGATAGCCTGCAACACCCCAGTGGTCATGGCGAAGACGAACGGGAAGCCAAGCCAGGTCTGCATCAGGATGAGGGCCGTCTTGGTCCAGAAGGGATCTGTCATCCATGCCTTGGGGTCGATACCCAGAGAAGCCAGAATACCGTTGTTGATGACGCCAAAGGTCTCGTTGAACATGCCGGCGAACACCAGAATGGTGACAAAACCGGGCACTGCCCACGGCAGGATCAGGATGGTGCGGATGAGCGGCTTGAAGCGCAGATCCTTCTGATTGACCAGGATCGCCAGCAGCACCCCGACCGAGCATTGCAACGTGGTGGCGATCAGCGTCCAGATCACGGTCCACTGCAGCACGTCGAGCAAGGTCGAACGCCACAGATCGAGCTTGAAGATGTTGATGAAGTTCTTCATCCCCACCCAGTCCACCAGCTTGGCCGGCGGCGTGTGGTAGAGATCGTAGTTGGTGAAGGCGATGGAGAAACCAAAGATGATGGGGAACACCACCACGAACACCAGCAGGATGAAGCCCGGGGTGATCATCAGATACGGGAACCCTTCGCTCAGCAGCAACTGGTATTGCTTGCGCACACTGGTCAGCGCTACGCCACGATCCCGGCGATCGCCGTTAACATAGGCGTCGCGGACGCTCCAGTAGTAGATGGCGCAACCAAAGATGGCCACCAGTACGCTGATAACCCCCTTGGCCAGGAGGAAGACGGAGTTGTCCCGGGGCAACTCGGTGCCGAGGGTAAACAGCCCCCAGAACCCTTGAGATAGAAAATCATGGAATACGCCGAAGAAGCAGGCCATGACGGTGAAAAACAGGGTGCCCTTGACCCATTGCCGGTTATACCACTGACCGAGTCCCGGGATCAGCGAGAGCAGGGCGGCCACCTTGGCATGATGGGTTCTTGTACCGATCTGGGTAAGCGATCCGGAATCGACAACCACAATGTACCTCCTTTCCATTAAGAGCCCGGGCGGCCACGAATGCCGCCCGGCCCGAATTGGGCCTGCGCCCAACTTGTGTTATTGCTGCGCGTGGTTGACTTCGATCTGCATGTTGATGTTCTTGACTGCACCTTCCAGTGCCGCCTTCACATCCTGCTTGCCAGTCACGCCAAGCTGCAGTGCACTGTTGGCAGGGGTCCACACCTCTTGCATCTCGGGCACGCTCGGCATCGGAGTGGCGAAACCGGCCTGAATGGCCACGGCACGGGATTTCTCGTCATCTTTGATGAGCGGATCGTCAATCAGCGCCTTGAGCGGCGGGATCTCGCCGGTCTTCTCGAAGCGGACTTTGGCGTACTCAGGCTGGTTGATGAACTCGATGAACTGCTGCGCCAACTCTTTCTGCTTGGAATAGGTAGAGATGCTGTACCCTTTCACGCCGAGGAAGGAGCGCATATGCTCGCCATTGGGCAATGTCGGCAGCGGTGCGACACCGTAGTTCACCCCCGCATCCTTGTAGGGCTGGAACGACCAGGGTCCAGTAATGACGGCAGCAGCCTTCTTCTCGGTGAACAGGGAATCGATGGCGTTGGCACCGGTCTCACCCACGATACCGGCCGGGAAAAGTCCTTCACTGTAGAAACGCTTGAGGAAACTCACTGCATCGACCGAGCCCTGGTTGGCCAGGCCCACATCCTTGACGTTGAGCGAACCGTTGGGGTTCTGGCCGAAGATATAACCCCCCATGGCTGCGACTACACCGTAGGAGTAATAAATCTCGTCAAACTTGGCGAGCAGGCCGTATTTGTTCTCCCCGCGCAGGGTCTGTGAAGCCTTGATCAGCTCGTCAAAGCTCTCGGGAGCCTTGGGTAACAGGTCCTTGTTGTAAACCATGACGATGGTCTCCACCGCCTTGGGCAGGCCATAGAGCTTGCCTTCATAAGTCTGGGCATCCACCGCAGGTTTGGTGAAACCAGCCAGATAGTCGGCCCCCGGCTTGATCTCGCTGATCAGCCCCTGCACCACGGCAGTACCAACCTGATCATGCGGCAGTACCAGCACATCCGGACCGATGCCGGCCGGGCCATCCAGGCGCAGCTTCTCGATCTGCTGGGCATAGGGAGTTTCGAGGATCTTCACCTTGACGTTGTGCTTGGCTTCGAACGCTTTGACAGCCTCCTCAATGCCGTTTGATTTCTTGATGTCTTCCCACACCAGAAGTTCACCGTCAGCGGCACGGGCTACCTGGCCCAACCCCATAACGCCCAAAGACAACAACATTGCAGCAGTCAATTTGTTGATTTTCATATGATTTCCTTGTCCCTAACTCAGGTAAAAGCAGGTCTTCTCAGACCACGTAGGCAAAGTGAGTGTTACGATTCCATCCAGTCGGTGTAACTTCTGAAGCTTGTTACCAATTCGGGTGTAAAACAAAGCACAACCACATTACACGCCGGACTGGTCTGGCCTCTATGACACAACCTCACTACCACCTAATGCAATGAAAAATAAATGGTTTAATCCCATACATCAGATCCGGAGCAATACGCTCTATCACTTGATTTTTGCTTTACACAGCTCTTCGAGTGCACTGGAACAGCAAAAAAGGTAACGATTACACCGAATGGCTCTACGGTAAGCGGTGCTTGCCCAGCCTGCCAGTAGCACGTACCAAGGCTGTGATCTCATGCACAAAAGAAACAGCATTTTGTGCAACCGCTTACACCTGACTGATATAGTCCTCCCAAAGCCACAGAGTGAAACGGTGTGAAACGCCTTCTCCCTCCCAGGGCAAAGAAGCCGCAGCAGGGGCATGACTGCCCCCAGCATTTGCAGCTAAGGCATTTATTATCAAGGAGTTAAAGCTCATGGCGAGTATCAGGCTGAACAATGTGATCAAGCGTTTTGGCAGCAATGTGACCCTACATAATGTGAATCTGGATGTAGAAGATGGTGAGTTCACCGTCTTTGTCGGTCCTTCCGGTTGTGGTAAATCCACTCTGCTGCGCATGATCGCCGGTCTGGAAGAGATTTCGGACGGCCACATTGCGATTGATGAGCAGGTGGTCAACGATGTAGCCCCGGCTCATCGCGGGGTGGCCATGGTGTTCCAGTCCTATGCCCTCTATCCCCACATGACGGTGGCCGAGAACATGGGCTATGGCCTGCGGGTCAATGGCGTGCCGAAAGAGGAGATAACCCACCAGGTCAGCATGGTGGCCAAGACGCTGCAGCTCTCCCACCTGCTCGATCGCAAGCCCAAGCAGCTCTCCGGCGGCCAGCGCCAGCGGGTAGCCATCGGCCGTGCCATCGTGCGCAACCCCAAGGTGTTCCTGTTTGACGAGCCGCTCTCCAACCTCGATGCCGAGCTGCGTGTCGAGATGCGCCTGCACATCGCCAAGCTGCATCAGGAACTCAAGACCACCATGATCTACGTGACCCACGATCAGGTGGAGGCCATGACCCTGGCCGACAAGATAGTGGTGATGAACTATGGCAAGGTGGAACAGGTCGGTTCGCCGATGGAGCTCTACTACAAACCCTGCAACCGCTTCGTGGCCGGTTTTATCGGCTCACCCAAGATGAACTTCCTGCCGGCCCGCGTACTGGCCTGGAGCCCGGAGCAGATCCGGGTCAAGGTAGCCGGCCAGCAGGAGCTCACCCTGCCCATCCTCACCGAGCGACTCGAGCCGGGCAGCGAGATCTCCCTTGGCCTGCGTCCCGAGCATGTGGTGCCGGGCGCAGAGGGGATCCACCTCGCCTTTACCTGCGAGGTGGTGGAACGTCTTGGCAACAGCACCTACCTGTTCGGTCAGTGCTGCGGCACCGACGGCTTCAAGCTGCTGCTGGCAGGGGATGGGGAGTTTCATCCGTACCAGAAGATGGATGTCTTCTTTGCCCCGCAAAATTGCCTTGTGTTCAATGCCGAAGGGCTCAGGATCAGCCGCTGAACGCGGCTACTGCATGCCCCGATCCATTTTGCCCCCGCCAGTCGGGGGCTTTTTTTATCCCCGGGCGCGGGACACAAAATGAGAGCGGGCTCGCAACCCTGGACAAATCCCGTACAAGGGTGCCGAGAAAGAGTGTAAAAGATTCACAAAACAATGAAAACGTTACACTAAAAATCAGAATCAGGTGCCCTCCCTTATCGCGGCCTTATCTTTTAACGAGGTAAGGCACTGATAAAACATGACTTATCACTTGTGTCATCAGGCTGGGTTGACTCAACACCATATGTAATCGATACCATGAACTTGCGCACTCGTCACCTTTCCATCATCCAGCGCCTGGCGCTGGGCTTTGCCGTCATCCTGTTGCTGCTGCTGCTCTCGGTGGCCCTCTCTCTCTACGCCGGCCAACGGCTGGCCGATCAGGTGGGGCTGCTCGCCAGCCATACCGCGCCGACCCTGGTGCAGAGCCGCGCCGTGACCCGCGATCTCTTCACCCTCGACCGACATCTGGGCAACGCATTGTTGCAGACCGGAGAGGAGGAGCTGGGCGCCGCCCGCGAGCAGATGCAGCAATGGCAGGCCCGTTTCGACCAGGATCTGGCCACCTTGGCTCGACAGATAGCGGGGGAGCCGCAACAGAGTGCGCGCGTCGAGAGCCTGCGCGAGCAACAGACCGCCTACTGGCAACTGGCCCAGCAGTTGGTCGATGACTATGCCCACAACCGCCTCGAACAGAGCAAGCTGGCGGCCGACACCCGCCTTGGCGAAACGGCGCGCCAGCTTGCCAGCGCCCTCGATGTGCTGCTCGCCCCTCTGGGCAGCCACCCCGCCGTGCTGCTCAAGAGCCGCCTGCTGGCAAACCTGGAACAGCAGGTCAGCGCCACACAGGAGATCCTCAAGCAGCAGGATCCGGCCCCCGTTGCCGCACGTCTGGCTGCCAATGCACGCGCCAGCGAACAGGCGGCGGCACTGCGCCAGGAGCTGGCACGCCAGCTCGCCGGCCAGGAGGATGCCTTCGGCGTGCCCCTGAGCCTGGAACGCGGCACGGGTGCCAGGTTCGATACCCTCGCCACCCTGCTGGCCGGCCCCGAGAGCCTGCCGGCACGCCACCTGGCGCTGGTCGAACAGAGCATCATGTTGCGCAACCAGAGTGTGCAGGCCAGCCGCCTTATCGACAGCCTGCTAGGCGATCTGAGCGAGCTTGACGCCGCGATCGACGCTCAGCTTCGCCACAGCACCGCCGGCAGCGGCGCCATCCTGCTCTGGCTGCGCCTCGGGCTGTGCGCCGGCCTGTTGCTCTCCCTCGGTCTCGGCGCCCTGGTGCTGTGGCACCTGGTGCGCGCCATCCGCCAGCCACTGCACCACATCCTCACCACCCTCAAGGCCCTGAGTCAGGGAGACATGCGCCAACGCGTGCCGCTACTGCGCAACGACGAGTTCGGCCAGCTTGCGACCGGCATCAACGCCCTGGCCGACGAGATGAGCGGCATGCTCGGTCAGATAGTTCAGGCCGCCGATGCCCTCGGCCGCATGGCCGGCCAGAACCAGCACGCCCAGCATCACGCCCAACTTGCCATCGGCGAGCAGCGCAACGAAACCACAGGGGTCTGCAGCGCCATGGAAGAGATGGACTACTCGGTGCGCGAGGTCGCCGGCAGCATAGGCCAGACCGAGCAGACCCTCGGCAACATAGCCGCGGCGGCCCA
>NZ_CAWMFQ010000350.1:0-7616 GCF_963866995.1 Aeromonas sp. ZOR0002
GAGGCCGAAGCGGGTCAGCAGGGCCTCGGCCCGCTGGCGTCGCTCGGCCGGATCCAGACCGGCGTAGAGGGCGGGCACCTCCACATTGGTGCGGGCATCGAGATCCGCCAGCAGGTGATAACGCTGGAAAATGAAGCCGAAGTGCTCCCGGCGCAGGGCGGCGAGCTCGTCCCGGCTGAGGGTGGCAGTGTCGCGCCCGGCCACCAGATAGGCCCCCTCGCTCGGCTGATCCAGGCAGCCCAGCAGGTTCATCAGGGTGGATTTGCCGGAGCCCGAAGCGCCGACGATGGCCACCATCTCCCCACGGGCGATCGCCAGATCGATGCCATCGAGCACGGTGACGGTGCGCTCACCCTCTTTGAAGTGGCGGCGGATGCCCCTCAGTTGCAACAAGGCGCCCATGGTCACATCCCCATGGGGGGCGGCATGCCCCCGGCGGCGTCGCTCTGGCCTGCGCTCACTTCGCTGACGATGACCCGCTCACCGGTGCTCAGGCCCGACAGGATCTGGGCATCCACCTTGTTGTTCAGGCCGACCTTGACCCGGCGCAGGCTGATCCGGCCTCCGTCGTCGACCACCCTGACCTGATCCCCCTGCAGGGCGATGGCCGGGATCACCAACGCATCTTTGAGCCGGGCGACCACCAGATAGACCTGGGCCGTCATGCTGATCCTGAGCTGGCCATCCTGATTGGGCACCTCGAACAGGCCGTGATAATAGATGGCACTGCTGTCGCTGCTGCTGGTGGTGTCGTCGTCATTGATGGTGTCGGGGGCGGGCTCGATGGCCCGCAGGGATCCCTCGAAGCGGCGCTGGCTGTTGCCAAGAATGGTGAAATAGACCGGCATGCCGACCCGGACCTTGATGACGTCGGCCTCGGAGATCCTGGCCTCCACCGTCATGGTGTCGAGCTGGGCGATCTTGAGCAGGGTAGGGGTGCTCTGGCTGGCGTTGAGGGTCTGCCCCTCCTCCACCGGCATGGCCACCACGGTACCGGAGAGGGGGGCCAGGATCCGGGTATACCCCAGGTTGACCCGGGCGGTGTCCACCGCGATCTCGGCCTGCACCCGCTGGGCGTTGAGGGCCCGGATATCGGCCAGGGTCTCGTCCAGGGTCGCCTTGGCGCTGTCATGGTCGGCCGTGCTGCCAAGGCCTCTTGCGACGATCTGCCGCTGGCGCTGGTATGCCAGGCGGGCATTGCGAAGGGTGGCCTCTTTGGAATCCAGCTGGGCCTGGAGGTTGTCGCGCTGGGCCAGGGCATCCTTGAGGGCGTTCTGCTGGGGCAGATCGTCGATCTCGACCAGCAGATCCCCCTGTTTGACCTCCTGCCCCAGAGTCACGTGCAGTTTCTTGATCTGGCCCGATACCTGGGCGCCCACGCTCACCTGCTTGCGCGCCTTCAGGGTGCCGTCCGCCATGATGAGCTGCTCCAGATCCCGGGTCTCGGCACTGGCGGTGATGTAGTCGCTGGCGGGTGCCTTGGCCTGGGGGCGCCAGGCCAGCAACAGGGCGAGGGCGCACAGGGGCAGCAGCCAGAAGAGACGAGGGGAGAACGTGGGCATGACAACCTGTATCCTGAATGACGATCACGGCGGCACTCTACCCCAGAGCCGGGTTAAGGCTCTTTGCGCCAAGCGTAAGGGTTTCGTAAAAATGGCTGCCAAGTGCGTGGCAAGCGGCGAAAATGGCCGCCGACAAGGGAGACCGCATATGAAGATCCTGCTGGTGGATGACGATGCCGAACTGGGCGCCATGTTGAGTGAATACCTGGGGGGAGAGGGGTTTGATACCACCCAGGTGCTGACCGGAGGGGAAGGTGTGCACCATGCCCTCTCCGGCCGTTACAGCGCCCTGCTGCTGGATGTGATGCTGCCCGACTTGAGCGGCACCGAGGTGCTGCGCCAGGTGCGCCAGCGCAGCCGCCTGCCGATCATCATGCTGACCGCCAAGGGGGACAACGTGGATCGAGTGGTGGGACTCGAGATGGGGGCCGATGACTATGTGCCCAAACCCTGCTACCCCAGGGAGCTGGTGGCCCGGCTGCGGGCCGTTCTGCGGCGGGTCAACGAGGGGGGGAGCGCAACCCCCTCGCCGGATGCCCTCATCCTGGGGGATCTGACGGTCACCCCGGCCAACCGGGTCTGTCTCTGGCAGGGGGAGCCGCTGGAGCTGACCGCCACCGAGTTCAACATGCTGGTGTTGCTGGTGCGAGCACCGGAGCAGGTGGTTACCAAGGACACCCTCTCCCTGCAAGGGGTAGGGCGCCCGCGGGAGGCCTATGATCGCAGCGTCGATGTGCACATCTGCAACCTGAGGCAGAAACTGCAGCAGAAGGCGGGGGAGGCCGTCACCATAGAGACGGTGCGCAGCATAGGGTACAAGATACGGTGATCCTCAAGGGACGTTTGTTCTGGAAGATTCTGCTGGGGTTCTGGTTGGCCATCGTGCTGGTCAGCCAACTGCTCTGGCTCGGTTTTCGTGCCGAGCGTGCCCCCCCGGAAGAGCACCTGGCCCAGCAGTTGGCGAGCCAGCATCTGGAGATGGCGGCAGCCGTGCTGGCAAAGGGGGGGATCGAGGCTGCGACGGCATTGAGCCAGGCCATGTCGCCGCCGTTGCTGCAGATAACACTCCTCGATGCCGCCGATGCGCCTTCCCGGCCAGTGCCACAGGCATCCAGGCCGCCTGCCCCCGGGGAGCCGGGCCCCGGCGTCGTGCTGACGCGCACCGTGATCGCCAACGACGGGCAGACCTATCTGCTGCAGACCAGAGCGGACCCGCGCGTCCTCCCCGGCGGGCCGGCCCCCGGCCCCCTCTCCTGGCTCAACATTCCCCCGCCCATGCTCTGGATTGGCGGCCTGGGGGGACTCTTGTTCAGCATTCTGTTCGCCTGGCACCTGACCCGGCCCATGAACGCCCTGCGGCGCAGTTTCGATCGGGTAGCCAGGGGGGATCTGGGGGTCAGGCTGTGGCCCACTCTGCGCTGGCGCCGGGACGAGCTGACCGAGGTGGCGAAGGAGTTCGATCTCATGGTGGAGCGGTTGCAGCAGCTGGTCGAGGGGCGCGAGCAACTGCTTCACGACGTCTCCCACGAGCTGCGATCCCCCCTGGCCCGCATCCAGATGGCCATCGGGCTGGCGGAGCAGCGCCCGGAGAAGGCAAGCGACGCCCTGGCGCGGATCCGGCTCGAGACGGAGCGGATGGACAGGATGATAGGGGAGCTGCTGACCCTCTCCCGTGCCGAGCAGGGCCACGGGCTTGAGCAGAGCCACTACGACCTGCTGGCGCTGGTGGAGACCGTCGTCCAGGATGCCAGGTTCGAAGCCCAGCAATCCGGGGTCGAGATAGGGCTCGAGGCGGCGCTGGAGGAGGGTTGTCTCCTGCTGGGGCATGCCGAGCTGGTGCGCCGCGCCGTGGAGAACGTGGTGCGCAACGCCCTGCGTTTCTCGCAGTCGGGCCAGATGGTGAATGTTCGCTTGCTGCGCCTGGGCCAGGAGGTGCAGCTCTCCATCGCCGATCGGGGGCCCGGGGTGGAGGAGGGGAAGCTGGCGGGGATCTTCGACCCCTTCGTGCGCATCGGCTCACCCCGCATGGGCAAGGGCTACGGGCTCGGGCTCGCCATCGCCCGCAAGGCGGTGATTCTGCAGGGGGGCACCATCCAGGCGCGCAATCGTGCACAGGGGGGGCTGAGA
This sequence comes from Aeromonas sp. ZOR0002, assembly GCF_963866995.1. NCBI lineage: Bacteria > Pseudomonadati > Pseudomonadota > Gammaproteobacteria > Aeromonadales > Aeromonadaceae > Aeromonas > Aeromonas sp. ZOR0002. The sequence goes on from NZ_CAWMFQ010000350.1 coordinate 3,690, forward strand.
GTGACCATGACGCTGCCCCTGCATGACCCGTCCTGAGGTACGCGGCTCAGACCCGAGTGGGGTAAAACCCCGGTAATGAAAGAGGGGGCCAAGGCCCCCTGCTCGTATCTGTTCCTCCGTGCGATTCAGCGCAGCGCCGCTGGCGGCGGCACCTCGGTGTAGCGCCCGTCTATTTCTCGCAGGTAGTAGTGACCCTCCCTGACGTAATAGCGGCGGCCATCCAGATCCAGGGGGATGAGCCCTGTCTCTGCCACCACCAGGACCTGAGGAGGTGGGGAGACCACCACATAGTGGTTCTCCTGCCGACGGTAGAAGATGCCGTCGAGCACATAGTAGGTGAGCCCGGCCAGCAGCAAGGTTTCCACCCCTCCCGGCAGCCGGTCGACGCGGTGGCCGAAGCCGGGGCCAGCCCCATGGCCGTACTGCGGGGCAGGGCTCTCCCATCCGCCCGGTCTGCCCATGTTCCCCGGACCCGCCATGGCGGGCAGGGCGATGGCCATGGCAAGCAGCCAGAGTGAAGGGCGGTGCAGACTCATCTCACTGCCCCTTGAGCGGCGCACCGGCGGGCTGGGGTTTGAGTGGCTGGGGCGGCAGTTCGCGCACGCTGACCGTGACCTCGTAGCGGGTATCCGGCTTGGCGGCATCAATGTTTTTGGACAGCGCCTGGACCAGGGCCTGGGGATCCGCACCCTGCTTGCTGGCGTGATAGAGCACGGAGGGGGGCGGTGTCATGGGGCCTCCCTGGCGGGCGCCCATCGGGGGCGGCATCTCGCCGGCATGAAGAAGCGTGGTGCCCAGCAGCAGGGCAAGGGCGACAGGATAGCGTGACATGATGATGACTCCATTGATGGGAACGCCCCCATCAAACGCGACGCGTGCGCCCGGCTCAACCACCTTTACACCCTCTTTTCGCCCTCTTTACAGTTGTGACAACGGGCGCCGTGGCGCCCGTTGTGTGTCGTGAACCGCTCGCCGGATCAAAACTCGTTGGAGAGCGCCTTGTAACCCCTGACCAGGTCGATGTTGGTGTGAGCCACATCCTCGGAGAACTCGGTGGCGTCCACGGTGACGCGTGGGATCTGCGCCAGATCGCTCTGCTGGTTGATGCGAGTGGTGGAGGGGACATAGAAGCCGGGGGGAATATCGCAGCCATCGACCACGGAGTTGTGGCGCACCACGGACCCTTCGCCGATGTGGCAGTTGAACAGCACGCTGTTGAAGCCGATGAAGACCCGGTTACCCACTTCGCAGGGGCCGTGGACGATGCTGCGGTGGGCGATGGAGCTGAACTCGCCGATGGTGACGGCAGCGCCGGATTTTGAGTGGATGACGACGCCATCCTGAATGTTGGAGTTGGCGCCGATGACGATGGGTTCCATGTCACCGCTCTCGTCCACTTCGTCTGCGCGGATCACGGCATAGGGGCCGACAAACACGTTCTCCTTGATGATCACCTTGCCACAGATGATGGCGGTCTTGTCGATATAGGCGGATTCGTCGATAACGGGCAGGTGACCTGAGGGATTCTTGCGGATCATGTTACGTCCTGTTGCTGATGAAATCGGGGAAACGTGGCGCGTCATGAAGGCCCGCCGGAGAGCCAGCTTACGCCTCTGATCCGGCAGGGGAAACCTTTTACTGGTCTGACCCACAGTGAGTAAGGCCATTTTGAGCGATTGTTCTTTGACTCCCTGTTATGGGAGCATGAGGGCGCAAAATGGGGCGCCACCGGGTGCAAAGAGATGAGGGGGAACGAGAGATGAAGCAGGTCATGGTATGGCTGGTGGGGTCGCTGTTGTGGATCTCCGCCGCCCAGGGCAAGGGCCATGCGGGGGAGTTTGACTATTACGCCATGGCACTCTCCTGGTCGCCCGAGCATTGCGCCATCAAGCCAGGGGATCGGGAGCAGTGCGCCCGCAAGCTGGGGTTCGTGCTGCACGGTCTCTGGCCCCAGTATCAGCGTGGCTACCCCGCCAGCTGCACCCGCGAGCGGCTGGATGCGGACATGGAGCAGCAGTTTGCCGGGCTCTACCCCAGCCGCTTCCTCTATCGCCATGAATGGGAGAAGCACGGCACCTGTTCCGGGCTGAGCCAGGAGGCATTTCACCAATTGGCCAGCGATCTGCGCCAGAAGGTGAAGATCCCGGCCGCCTATCAATCGCCGGAAGGGCCGCTGCGCAAAAACAGCTTCCAGCTCAAGGCTGATCTGGCGAGCGCCAACGAGTGGCTGGCCCCCGATAATATCACGGTGGCCTGCGCTGATGGGGGCCGCTTCCTGCGGGAGATCTACATCTGCATCAACCAGCAGGGAACGGATGCCGTCCCCTGCTCCGACGAGATGCAGAAGCGGGAGCGCCGCTCCTGTGGCCAGCCGGACTTCCTGCTGCGCAGCGTGCGCTGAGCTCGTTATCTTCATCAGGCCCTTCGCGGGCCCGATGTGCAATGAACCTCAAGGGGCCTGATGGATGAAAGCGAAGACAGGATGTCTGGCCGGGAACTGGACAGGCGATATCGCCAGACGACGTGTCAGCATGTCAGGTGCGCTCTGCCGACTCAACTCTCCTCTGGCGCACAGCCAGACTCACCATCAGAAACAGGAAACCATCATATGACGCTCTTTGCCGAACTGGGGATGCGCTATCCCGTCATTCAGGCCCCCATGGCGGGTGTGCAGAACAGCGCCCTGGCGATGGCTGCGACCAGTGCGGGGGCTCTGGGCTCCCTGCCTGCCGCCATGCTGAGTGGTGCCGATCTGCGCCAGGAGCTGAGTCGTCTCGCCGCCAGCGGGCCGGGCCCATACAACATCAACTTCTTTTGCCATCGGCAGCACGAGCCGGAACCGGCAGCAGAGCAGCGCTGGCGCCAGGTACTGTTACCCTATTACGCCGAGTTCGGGGTGGATGCCGCTGCGCCGTCGCGAGCCCCCTCTCGGGCCCCCTTCAATGACGAGCATGCGGCCCTGCTTGCAGAGTTCAGACCTGCCGTGGTCAGTTTCCACTTCGGCTTGCCCGAGCCCGAATTGCTTGCCCAGGTAAAAGCCACAGGCGCAAAAGTGTTTGCCAGCGCCACCACGGTGGCAGAAGCGCAGTGGCTTGCTGACCACGGAGCCGATGCCGTCATCGCCCAGGGGCTGGAGGCGGGTGGCCATCGCGGCCACTTCCTGAGTGAGGATCTCAGCTTGCAGCAGGGCACCTTTACCCTTCTGCCACAGGTAGTGGCGGCAGTGGATCTGCCTGTCATCGCCGCCGGGGGCATAGTCGACGGCAAGGGGATCAAGGTTGCCTTGACACTGGGGGCCAGCGCAGTCCAGATGGGAACGGCGTTCCTCTGTTGCCACGAGGCGACGACCTCGTCCCTGCACCGTGCGGCGCTGCAGGGGAGGCATGGCCAACACACCGCACTGACCAATCTGTTCAGCGGCCGTCCGGCGCGGGGGATAGTCAACCGCTTGATGCGGGAACTCGGCCCCCTTTCGGTGCTGCCGCCAGACTTCCCGTATGCCAGCGGCGCATTGGCTCCGTTGCGTGCCGCAGCCGAAAAGGCGGGTGACAGCGGTTTCTCGCCACTCTGGGCCGGGCAGAACATATCGGGTTGCCGCTCCATGGCGGCAGCCGAGCTGATCGCTGCCTGGGTTGCTGAGGCAGGACTGGTCTGAGCGTCACTTTGCGATTCTCTTCCTTTATATGTGGATTGATATGGTCAGCAACCCTTCGAAGAGGAGACGGGCAGAGAGGAACGGGAGGTAATAGGGTGCAGAATGAGCCCTTTCTGGGTTTGTCCTGTGGGTAAGTCTGTATAAAAACTGTGTTTTGATATGAATAACTAAGAATTGGCATTTTTTTGCAATTTTATTGCGATGAGAACTTGCCAATGTGATCTATGTCTCTATAATGCGCCTCCATCGACAGGGCAAGCGGTAACGCAAAC
>NZ_CAWMFQ010000351.1:0-4307 GCF_963866995.1 Aeromonas sp. ZOR0002
CGAGTCCCGTCCGCTCCGCCACTAAATTGAAAGGCCTTCCCTATCGGGAAGGCCTTTTTGCTTTCTGACATTTACCCAATCCCTCATCCTCAGTGCCAGGTGGCTTGGCCGGGTTATCCTCACCTCCCTACACGACCATCTCCGCCTTGCCGAATGGCATCCACGCTTCATTCGTGGTCACACACATAGACAGTTAAGGGATGACTCAACAATCTGCCTGGCGGAGCAGAAGCCAGTGGCCATTGTTACCTGGAATCACTCGCCAGGAGCACTCTGGCTGGTTGGCCGCGGCTGATCTGCTGCGTTCTGAGGGTCTAGTGGATGTCGTTGAGTATAGATGAGGGAAGGCGGAGGAAAGGCAACGAGCGCTACTGTGGCTGCCTCTGGTGGGTATACAAACAGGTTATCCGTGATGCAGATGGCGTGATGTGGGCAGGATCGCTCAGGCTGATCCCATTCTCTGATGTGTGGCCGCACAAAAGAAAAGGGGACAGCATCTGCTGTCCCCTCAAGTCATTTCGTCCATTCCCTGAACTGCCATGCTCCCTGCAATCCTTGACGCTATCCTTTCCTTTAGAAATTCCCCTTCCCAATCCGTTGGGGTGTCCTGTGGCCTTCCTAGCCTGGCAATCTGTCCTGATTGCTTCACCCTCTCCTTCCTGGAGGTGTCCATTACCACATCCCGTGGTGTTCCTGCGTCATCCTGACTGATAACCATCCTAGCTATCAAGCTTCATCTTGAAGCTGTTCCTGACCGCGTCTTGCGGTGTCCTTTCATCCTTGATGAGCGACAATCCGTGCCACTCAACCTCATCCCGAGGTATCCAACTACCGCATCCTGCGGTTGTCCTGTCGATCCTTGTGATAACCATCCTGGCTATCAACCCCATCCCGAGGTGTTCCTTGCCCACATCCTGCAGGCTATTCCTTGTTTATGCGCTGTTTCTGCATCCTGCCGAATCAGCTCGTCCTTGTGAGACCCATACTAAGGCAATTACGGGCTCGAACAAGGTGTGCAATCGGATTGAGCTCCGTGACATGTGGTACAGAAATGGGCTGATGTTGAATATTATCTATTTTTATCAGTTATTTAGATAGTTTCCGTGGAAAGCATACCCAGTGCGGGATGGCTTCACGTACGGTTCAACACTGAGGGGTCTTACAGGGGGAATGGCAGATCTCTTACAAGCAGAAATCGGTAGGAAAACGATGGTACAGCCGCTTCAATCAGGGGTGTAAGAGTTCAAAATTAATTGAATACTTATGCTTTAAAAGTAGACAAAAGCCGAGATAAATCTCGGCTTTGTATTGTCTGCTGGTTTCTTTAGCTGACCCTTGTCCCAGGAGTCGGGTAGGCCTTGCGCAGTGATTCGGGTGCAAGCACCTCCAGGTTGCCGCTCATGTTGTTCAGCCAGGAGCGGAACTCGGGCGTATCCTGCACTTCGGTCTCCACCACCACGCTGCGCTTGTCGTAACGGGTCATGCGCGGGTTATGCCCCGGGATTTGTCCATCGATCAGGGTCGGGCAGTTGGCATCGATGCGCCCGACGAAGCGGATCGGACCGCTGACGTCCTGATAACCCTGGTCACGGATCAGCTTCTGGATATTGAAGTCCTTCGGCTGGGTCGCACTGAAGTTGGTCAACTCCACGTTCTTGATGTGATCGAACGGGATGCCGTAGACCTTGGGATCCAGCTCGGACAGGGTACAGAGCAGGATGGGGCCATCGGGTTGGTTCAGGATGCCGAGGGGATTGATGCGGTCATAGCAGAGCCAGACAGTACGCTCCTTGATGACACGCTGGATCTCGGCGCTGAACTTGCGGCCACGCCAGAGGGCGTCGCGGATCAGGGTGCTGCGGCGGATCTCCGGATTGCCGGCGAAGGGGCGAGGTGACTGGTGCACGCTCTCCAGCCAGCGCTCGGCCAGTTCGCTCTGGCTGTCGCGGATCACCTGGCCAGCCTTGTCGATCAGCGGGTTCAGTTCGGTCAGCACGCTTGCCGGCAACAGTTGGCTCGCCTGGTCGCTCCAGGTTTTCAGGGCCACTGCCAGCGAGAGCGGCATGATGTTGGCAAAGTCATTGAGACCATGGCGCTCGAAGCACCAGCCATGAGGCTTGCTGCGCTCATCGGAGGTGAGGTCGAACAGCCCCATGCCGGACATCTCTTCCAGGTCCCGTTGCACGGTACGGAGACTGACGTGAATGCCTTCCTCTTCCAGTTTTACCTGGAGTTGGCTGGCGGTCAGCTTGTAAGGGCGGTGCGGGATGCAACGCGCCAAGGTCAGTTGTCGTAACAGCTTCTTACTCATGGTGCATGCCTTCACTGGTTTAGCGTTGAGTGTATCCTAGCCATGGCCTGCGACAGTCTATGTCGCAAGTTTTGCTGCGACAACTGTCGCCATTTTCATACATGAAGAAACAAGGCATTGATAAATAAAACAAAATAACGAGTGAAAGGGGTTGTTTGAGCCCTTTTTTTATTGAAAACAAGCCTTGCGAGGATGCTCGCGACCAGGGTGACTGGAAGGAAATGGAAGCAGTAAGGAGGGGGAGGTGGGAAGGAGGTGGGGGACGGGCCCCCACCTCGACACGTCGTTATGCCAGCCAGGACCAGGCTGATTTGGTGATGGCTGCGCCCACCATGTAGCCGAATACTGCGAGAGCGGCCACTCCGGCCACCAGCTTCTGACCGCGGGCAGGGCGCTTGAGCGCCATGACGCCCAGGCCGATGTAGATCACCAGGGCAATCAGCTTGGCCATCAACCAGGGCTGCTGGCCAGGGCTCATCTGCAGGGTCACCGCCAGCAGCACGCCAAACAGCAGCAGGAAGGTGTCGTTGATGTGGGGCAGCACCTTCAACCATTTCTGTTGCAGCCGCCCGCTGCCCGCCAGCGCCAGGCTCCAGCGGTAGAGGAAGAGCAGCAGGCTGACCAGGGCCAGGGTCATGTGAAGGTGTTTGAGCATGGGGTAATAGGCAATCATGTTGCTTCCTTGTCGTTGTTGGGCAGACCGCTGTTCCATTGATGGGCGTGGGTACGCTCCTGTCCTTCCTGATCGTCTTGCAGCAGGTCGGAGAGGATGTCGCGGTATTGCAGGCTCTTGTTGATATAGGTGTGCTCGTCGTCCAGGTAGTTGACCTGTTCCCGCAGCAGCCGGTTGTCATACTGCTTGAACATCTGCCCCGCACGCCAGGCCTGATTGGCCCTGAATCCCAAGAGGGTGAGTGCTTCTACCCCAAGATCCACGGCCGACCCCAGGGTTTCGCGGTGCACGCTGTCTATCCCGTGGCGCAGGATCTCGTGGGCATGGGGTCTGTCCTGGGCACGGGCCAGTATTCTGAGGTGCGGGAAGTGCTTTTTCACCATCTCGATCACTTCGAGGGAGGTGGCCGGATCATTGAGGGAGAGCACCAGCAGTTTGGCCTTGTGGGCGCCGGCCGCGTGCAGCAGGTCGAGTCGGCTGGCATCCCCATAAAACACCTGGTAGCCGTACTTTCTCAGCATCTCTATCTGGCTGGCATCCTGCTCCAGGATGGTGGTGCCAATACCGTGGCCGTGGAGCAGACGCCCCACTATCTGACCGAAGCGACCGAAGCCGGCGATGATGACCGGGTGTTCCACCAGCTCGGGCTGTTCGTGTTCGGGGGTGTCGCTCTGGTTGCGGTAGTCGAACCAGGGCTGGATCACCCGATCGTTGAGGATAAGCAGCAGCGGTGTCAGCGCCATGGAGAGGGCGACGACCAGAGTCAGCAGTGAGATGGTGCTGCCCGGCAGTACCTTGTTCTGGGCGGCGAACGAGAACAGCACGAAGGCGAACTCACCGCCTTGGGCCAGGGCCAGGGCGAAGGTCCAGCGCTGGTTCGGGGAGAGGCGAATGACAAAGCCGAGCCCCATCAGCACCAGCCACTTGAGCACCATCAGACCGATCACCAGTGACGGGATCAACAGGGGATGGGCGGCAAAGAGGCTGAAGTCGATGCCGGCACCCACCGACATGAAGAAGAGGCCGAGCAGCAGCCCCTTGAACGGCTCAATGTCCGCTTCCAGCTCGTGGCGGTATTCGCTGTCCGCCAGTACCACGCCGGCGAGGAAGGAGCCGAGGGCGGGGGAGAGGCCGACGGATTCCATGAGCACGGCGATGGCGATCACCAGCAGCAGGGCGGCAGCGACGAAGATCTCCCGCATGTGGGACTGGGCGATGGCGCGAAACACCGGCCGCATCAGGTAATGGCCACCTAGCACGATGCCGGCGATGGCGGCCACCACCAGCAGGCCGTGCTGCCAGCCTGCCAGCTCCGAGCTGCCG
>NZ_CAWMFQ010000352.1:0-274 GCF_963866995.1 Aeromonas sp. ZOR0002
GTTAAGCCGATTTTCGGCCTCTGCTGGCGGTATCCCATCATTGTGTTGATGCGGGCGCCGCCAGTTGTAGTAATCCATTAGGTAATAGCTGATATCCCGCTTGGCTTCCCGCAGGCTCATGTACCCCGTGGTCGGAAGCCATTCCGTCTTGAGGCTCCTGAACAGCCGCTCCATCGGCGCGTTATCCCAGCAGTTGCCACGCCGGCTCATGCTCTGGGTCATGCGATAGCGCCACAGCCGTTGCCGAAATACCCGGCTGCCGTATTGGCTGGCC
>NZ_CAWMFQ010000353.1:0-6817 GCF_963866995.1 Aeromonas sp. ZOR0002
CACAGTGGAGTGAACCCGCGTAGCACGCCACCCCAAGCCAACGCCACGCCGCGGGCATTGGCATCCAGCTGGTTGGCGCTGGCAGGCCAGCTCCCGGCCATCAGCGGCAGCAGCTCCTCAGCGATGAATGCGGCCATGCGGGCGCTCATGGCGGGCGCATCCTGGTTGGCTGGCAGCGCGGTCACGTTAGAGGGGAGTGTCGTCGTCATAGCTGACAGCTCCCGATTCGATGAGACTGCGCGCCTGTTGCTGGGCGGCGGCAATGTTGGACATCGGCTTGCGCTTACCCTCGAAGCCCTCCCACTCGCCGTTCAGGCAACGCGGGCGACCGATCTGATCCCAGCGCTGGGCGCCAGCCAGGTACCCGGCGAACTTCTGCGGCGCAAACAGGGTCATTGGCCGCAGGTATTCGGCCATTTTCAGGTTTGCGGACCAGTGCTCGCGCTTGAAGTCGATCACCAGTTGCAGATCGGCCACGGAGTAGCCCTCCGCCAGTCTGGCGTTGATGTTCTGCAGGGTGGTTGGCTTGGCCTGATAGCGGCGATTGCATGCGGCGTTGAGGTGGTTCAGCACAGCCAGAGAATCGGCTGATGGCTCTGCCGTTTTTTTAGTCGGTTTTGTTTCGTCAGAAACAGAACAAGAGATCTGTTTATTATCTTCAGAGTTTATATTGTTATTAATGATAAGATCTTCGGCATGATACTCCGCACCTAACTCCGCGCCGCTGAGTTGGCGATCACCCTCTAACCCCATATCTGGCGCGCCCTCAAACTCCGCGCCATACTCCGCGCTAAAGTGTTGCGAAACTCCGCGCTGATAAGCGTCAAAATTCAGCAGGCTGATGATGGTGTAACCACTCTTGCCCTGCTTGGTCGTCCTGCCGATCGCTCCCTCCTCCTCGAAATAGTCCAGCGCCCGACGAGCCTGATCCTCAGATACGCCACACGCTTTCCCGAGCGAACGAGCAGAGCAAGCCAGCTGACCACGATGAATGGTGAGGCGGTTGCCATTGAAGGTGACTTCACGGCTCTCATAGGCCGCATCCAGCAGCAAATGCAGCCACACGGACTTCTTGGCTACATCCTTGTACCAGGGGGCATTCAGCATCGACGAGTAAGCGAGGCGGAAGCCATTGCGGGCATTTTCGCTCACGTTGCTACCTCTGCTGATAGGTTTGGAAATGGGGGCGCCTGCCCCCGGGAATTTGATAACGGTGTTCATGCTGCCTCCCCAGCCTTTTGTGGCTGAATGGCGGTGATGCTTGATGGGTCAAAAACAGGATTGTCGCAGAGCCCATAGGCGCTGGAGCAACCAACGTCAGGAGCAAGGCGGGCGAACATATCAAACGTCTTTCCACCTCTGCCTGTCATCGACCAGTCAACCACTCGATTGATGTTCAGCAGCTCCTGAGCCTCTTCATGCGTCATCATCTCGACTGACTGACCGCCACCCGCGACACGCGGGCCATAGAAGCTCGAGGCACCGCGCTTGCTGGCCATGCTCACCAGTCGTTCCCACTCTGCGACGCGCTCGATCTCTTCTGGCCAGAGGTTGGCAATTTCACGCAGCTCGTCTTTCCGGCACATGATGCAAGGCATGCAGCCAACACGGCTCAAGCCCTGCTCATAGAGCGGGTTCCATTTCACGCCATGCTTGCGGTGAAACTCGAAAACGTCCTGTGCAGTCCAGGTCAGGATCGGGCGGTAGTTGATTAGGCCATCACGAACCTCATCTTTCTCTGGCAGCTTTGCTCTCGATGTTGACTCATCAGCGCGCACCCCTTGCCAGCTCCATACCTCCTCGGTTTCATGGTCTTCCAGCAGAGGGAACAGCACCTGTTGCTGCATGGGGTTTCGCTTCAGCTCTTCGGTGCAGAATCGAGCCATGGTGCTTGGGAAGCGCCCCTTCCACAGGCACAAATCCAAGAACGGGTTTCCGGTCGGTTGTAGTGCGACGATGGCACGCTCGATGATTTGTTCACTGACGCCTTCAGCTCGCCATTTGGTCAAAACCACATCGCGTTTGCGGATAACCTGCTCAGAAAAGTCAGGCTTAACACGACGAATTACGAGACCAAGCCGAACCTCCAAGTAGTCCAGATAGCCATAAACCTCTGGATGCTCATGGCCGGTATCACAGAAAACTGCTTGCAGGTTCTCGGCGTTCCGCTCGATTGCCAGCAGAAGGGTGGCGGTGGAGTCTTTACCACCAGATACAGAAACGATGTTGTGGTTCATGCCGCCACCTCCTGCTCGGTGTATTCACACCCCGGGCATTCAAATGAGCGGTCATCGGTACCGGTGCGCAGCTCGCTGCCACACATCGGGCAGTGATCCAGATCGGCACAAAGGGGGTGGCCCAGCGGGGCCGTTGGGTTCATGGTCATGTTGAGGTCCTGAATTAACAGCCCGGTGGTGAGGCGGGCCTGATTGATAGTGGTTATGCGCTTGGCTGCTTCTCGGCGCGCTCAATCTTGCGGGCCATCAGCTCGCGGGAAAGCCGGGTCGCAGTGCGATCGGTGCCAGCGGCCTGCGCAATGGTGATCACCGAGTCATCGTCCAGATGCAGGGCAAGCTCGTGCATTACGGCCTTGAGGACTACGTTATCCCGATCGGTGACATGCTCGGGTTTCGGGCGTGGTTTGGTATTGCTGAACATGATGGTTATCTCCCTAAAACGAAGTTGATCAGGCCGATGAGCTTTTGCACCGGCTTCTTGGGGCGCTCCTCGTCATAGATGGCCTCATCTTGCGGCGAGAAGGTCAGCAGGCCGCGCTCTGGCAGGCCATCCCCTTTCAGGATCTCCTCGACAGTGACGGGCGGGTAACCCTGCTCGATCAGGCTCCGATTGGCCCGTTTGACGGCTCTCGCCAGTATCTGCGGCTCATGCTTTGATATGGAATTGAGCAGCATCAGCAGCGAGGTGCGGGCAAATGCGGTTTCAGTCATGCCGACTTCGGCACCGACTTCCTGCCACACTTGTCTGTGGCCGACAGTGCCGCGCACCCGCAAGGGTGACAGGGTGTCCATTTTTTCGTGATCAGACAGTGCTGGTCGTCCCATTTGGTTGGTCCTCTAGTGGTAGGGGTAAAGCTGGCCGTTGGTCAGGCGGCCTGCTGGGTTTCGGCTTGCTCCGGGCGGTAATCCTCAAGGCCGAAATCAAGTTTGCCGCCGGAGGCGAAGTGGATGCGCGTGGCATACTTGGCCGGGATGATTTCGGGCCATTCGGATACGGTGCTTTTGGTCACGCCAACGGCGCGTGCCATGGCGTTACTGCCGCCAAAAAACTGGATGGCTTGGTCTTTCTTCATTGGTCGGGGTCCCTTTTATGGATACTGGTAATACAGAACCCATTTTGGTTCGCTTTTCCGAACAAGTCAACCATCGACATAGCGCACAAGAAATAGGACAGAATGAGGAAGTGTTTTTTTATTCGAACGAGTGCGACATGACCTCTTTCAGAGATCGACTGAAATACATGCTCAATGAGCGCGGCTGGAAGCAGGCCGACCTGGTGCGCAAGTCAGGCGTGAGCAAAGCGGTGATATCCGTTCTGTTTTCTGACCCGCTCAAGGATCTGCGCGTCAGCAGCCTGCTCTCCATTGCCAAAGCGCTCGGCTGTGACCCGTTATGGCTCTATACCGGTAAAGAGAGCGGCACCTATGTAGCAGATACGCACCTCGGCAAAGTATCGGTATGGGAAATGTCAGACCTCACAGAGCACCCAACAGATGCCCTGCACACCCTCGACGGGCGCGACACCATATACAGTGATTACGATGGCCAGCTGATCGGCATCATTGCCAACGATGACAACCTTGCAGGCTCCGGCATCAAGAGCGGCGACATCTGCGTTATTGATCTGGCCGACCGGACGCCACGCCATAACGACGTGGTACTGGCGAGGATAGTCAGCAGCGAGCAGGATCGGCTGCTTAAGGCGCTCGACGGCCTCTCTGGCATTACACTGGTAACCGACGATCAGCGCCTGGGCGTGGTGCCCATCAAGGACGCCATTATCTTCGGCCGCATGGTCGAACTGCGCCGGGACGTGAAGGAGTGATCTAGTGGACAAGGATGCACACGAAAAAATGGTTAAGCAGATTACGGCAGAGATAAGGGCAGAAAGGCATAAGGAAGAGGGGCGGCTTAATAAAAACCTCACCTTGGCCATGATCATTGGACTATGCATATCCCCGTTCGTCTTTCATTCCATGTTTGATACTGGTTACTACACGTCTGCGCTGCTTGGTCTTGGCGTGACCTTGGCGATCAACCACTACCTGAAATAACATCGCCACCTCAATCAAGCCCGCATCGCGCGGGCTTTTTTGTGCCCACCATTTGGCAGCTACATCACCCACTAAAAAAAATAGTTCGTAAAACCGAACATTTTCTATTGACGCAAGTGTTCGGGAATATTAACCTTTGCCTTGTTCGGTAAAGCAATCGAACAACCAAGACCGATAACAGCAAGGGCAGCGTGGAAGGCGGCCAATCGTGGTGAAGGTCTTGGGTAATGCCACACGAACGGTGAGAGCCCGGGCCGGAGACGTAACCGGCAACATCGGAGATTAGGCAAGCGGTATGCCACCTCATTTGGGATGAGGGTGTCACAGGTTCGATCCCTGTATCTCCGACCAAATTTAGACAACCAGCAACAGGACCCGGCCCCTGACCAGGGCAGCAGTGAGGCGCCTGACCAGCGCGTAAGAACGACAAAGCCCGCACAAGGCGGGCTTCGAAGGACCGGGTACCACCCGGTCAGTGAAAGCCGAGGGACCAACCCCAGCAATCAGGACCCAGCATGACGAATCAACTGGGAATTAGCGAGGACCAACTCGCCAACAGGAGTGAATGTAGCATGACCAGACGCCTTTTTTCCAGGGCCGCGAAACGCGCCGACCAGATCGTAGCCGCCATCGCCGACCGCCTGAACGGTAACGCCGCCCGCCGCCGGGCCATCAAGCAACGCTTGACGGTTGCCATGATGGCCACCGAGCGGCACCAGCTCGTCGCAGCCCGCACCGCCCAGTCTGCCAAGGTGCGCACCCTGACCGCCATGAAATGCCGCGCCCTCCTCCACTGGCGGGCCGAGTTCCACCGCAACGCCATCTGACCCGGGTCTGGCGCTTCCCTCATAGCGCCGTAGCCAAGACGCATTTAATAGACACCGCGAGTGTGTCTTGGCTTCTTGCAGCCTGAATTCAGGATTGCACCGCTCTTTAACAATTCGGATTGGGCAGTCACCGCTCGCAATCTGCTGGCCCGGCAGATCGCCATTAACCCGTCAAACCGGAACATGGCGCTGGAAGGTGACAGCTAGCCACTGGCAACAGTGGCCAGCCTGGAGCCCCTTGCACCAGGGGGTTGCAGGCTGACAGCCGCCCCAAACAGATCCATAATACCCCCTTCGAAACAAGGAGGGGTTATGAATCGACCTGGGAAGATTTTAATGCCAATGCTATTGCTTCTCGCGGCACAAGCTATGGCTGGAGAGCCAGAAAAAAAGTGGAATGGCTGGATTGTTGACGATAACTGCGATTACCTTACCGGGGTAAGCACCGTGTCAGCCAGGGCAGAGGATGACATAATCGGGCTTGTTATAAACAGGCAAGGCAGTATGGCTCTGTCTCTGCCAAGTAGGTTTTATTCTGGAATTCGCAGTAAAAGCGAAACTTTTACTGACGTTGCGGTGACGATAAATGGCGTAAAGCTAAAATCTACCGTGGTTTATAGCGCCCCGAGCATTAAGGTTGTGCTTGTAAAGCCAGACACAGATAAAGGGCAGGCTTTTTTGCTGAATGCAGCTTACGGTCCAGATGGTGGGGCAGGCTTGTCGCCAAAAGACATGGATATCTTATTTCAGGGGATCAGCGCGAAAGCCAAATTTCCTTCGAATCCCCAGTCTGGGATCGATGAGCTCTCCTCCTGCAAGCCGCCGATTTAACCTTAACGCATAACATTTATACCAAGCCCAGCAACTGCTGGGCTTTTTCATGGATTGACAACCATGCCAATGTTTCTAGATACTATAAAAGCAACGGCAAAATCCGTTGCCGGGATTGGCGTCCCGTTCGACTTAAAGCGCACCAACACGCGCCAGCGTGTTTTTTTATGTGCGGCCCAGTAGTACCCGCAATTTCAGTTATGGCGGGCTGGGTGGGGGCCCTTCGGGGCGCCGGTTTCTTTGAGTCCCGGTACGCCAACCCTGCCCAGTTCGCCACCAGAAAATTGGCGTTGATGGTGGCGATTTATCTGACTCAGAGGATCTCATCATGAATACCCAACTCACCATTGCCAACCACTCCATCACCATCGCAGCCGATGGCATGTACAACCTCAACGACCTGCATAAAGCAGCCATCGCCCAAGGCAAGGCTACTGCATCGCACAAGCCCAGCGAGTTCAAGCGTTTCAATGGCGCCTACATCGCAGCGGTAGAGGCCAAAGCGGGATTTCCCGCATTGAAAACAGTGAGGGGTGGTAACAAGCCCGGCACATGGGCTGTCGAGTTGGTCGCCATGAAATACGCTGGCTGGATCGAGCCTGCTTTCGAGGTTGATGTATACGCTGCGACACAAGCCATTCGCCGCAGCGAAAGCGAAGCGCTGCACCGCCAGCTTGCCGAGCTGACTGATAATGACACCCCCTTCCCGCCCGTTGCCAGCGAACTGCACAAATGCAGCCCCCAGCAACTGGCCAAGGCCCTCTGCCACAAGATGGGCACCACCCGCTACATGCTCAGCATCGAGCCAGACAGTGGCAGTATGAGCGGCCGCCACGGCGGGGATAGCCTCACCCTCTGGCCGGTGGCC
>NZ_CAWMFQ010000354.1:0-18628 GCF_963866995.1 Aeromonas sp. ZOR0002
CTTGTTTACGCTACTTTCGTGCGCCCTTCCTTTGGTATCAATATCAGAGCCTTCCACCGTACTGCATCCATCCCCCCTCCCTGATTACCAGCCCGCTCCTACGCACCCTCTAAAGCTCAATGAGCTCACCTGGGGAGTGGTCATACATCTAAATCCAATTGGAACTTGACGAAGTTCAAAACAATAAAATGTAAGTGTATGATTTTTCATGAAAGTGTTGTAACTACTGATGTAGTTAAAGCATCCAATTTAACTGAATAAACTGATGTGCTTTTATACATAGATCCATTTGTGGGTAGGATAGAGATGGCAAGAATCCTGATGACTCGTACTTTTGATGACAACGGTCATATATACGATTTTGCCAATGTCAAACTGTCTCTGACCAAGTGGTTTCTGGGAAAGCCGCGTGAACAGATTTAACGGTATCAACGTTATTTTAAGCCTAACCGTTTAGCCAGTTTATGCAAATTACTTGGGTCAAGAACTAACCGACGAGCCACATTAGCCCAATTGCCCTGACAGGCATCCAAAGTCTGACTTATAACCTTACGCTGATAACCATCCACGGCAATCTTTAGCGATACAGTCTGTTCATCATGCGAAACCTGTGACAACAGTATATGTTCGGTTTTTGTCGAACAAATCGCGTTGGCATCCAATGCCAGATGCTCTGGTTCCAATGTGACAATTTCTGTTCTGACAGCTCCCCGACTGAGTGCACGCAAAGCAGCCCGGCTGATCACATGCTCTAGTTCGCGTACATTGCCCGGCCAGTCATAAGTAAACAAAGCCTGTTCTGCTTCGCGTGATAATCGCAGGCTACGAAAACCAAGACGGGCACGGTTTAGCTCTAGAAAATTCCCTGCCAGTAATAACACATCGTTATCACGCTTCCGCAGTGGGGGGATCGGCACTGGATAAACCGACAACCGATGGTACAAATCAGCCCGGAATTGCCCTTCTCTTACCTGCTCATGCAACTGTCGATTGGTTGCCGCAATGATCCGAACATCGACTTTCTGCTGCTGATCTGTACCGAGTCGTTGGATCTCGCCATTCTGTAACGTGCGTAGCAATTTAGCCTGCACAGTCAGTGGTAATTCACCAACCTCATCGAGAAAAAGCGTACCGCCATGTGCTGCTTCAAATCGACCGGGGCGATCGCTTATCGCACCAGAAAATGCACCTTTAACATGACCAAACAGTTCACTTTCCGCGAGTGACTCTGGTAATGCCGCACAATTGACATGGATCAGCGGTGCAATATGTCGTGGTGATTTACTGTGTAAGCGGCGAGCAAATAGCTCTTTTCCTACACCAGTCTCGCCCAGCAACAACACGGGAAGTTCGGAATCTGCTACCACATCCAGCTCATGCAATAACTTCAGCAAAATCGCACTTTGCCCAATGATTTCACCATCACTAGTATTTTGTTCACCCAGCAATAACGCTTCTGATGCTCGATTACCAACTCGTAACGCTAGAATCTCTTCTTCTAAACGGCTCATACGTATCACCACTTCAGTCAGAGAAGCACTGTGCGTTAATTTATCAACTGCTTCATCGTCAAAAACAAAACCCTCAAAAGCATCTAGCGTTAATGCGCCCCACAATTGCCCTCCTAGATAGAGGCTGATCCCCATGCAATCATGTACGGGTAATGGCAGCCCACGTTGTGAGTCCAGTAAACCATCATATGGATCAGGTAACAGGCTTTCCGGTTCAAATCGCACTGCTGAACGACTGGATAAAATAGTGGCCAGACGAGGGTGCTGTGCCACGACAAAACGGCGCCCCAATGTTTCATACACTAAGCCATCCACTGCCACAGGACAAAGGCAATCACCATCCAATTTCAATAAACCAACTGCACTACAACCAAAATTAGTTCGAATCGCGGAAACCAGCCGCTCCTGTCGAACGGAACGCGGTAGTTCAGTAGTGAGATCAAGTAACAATGATGTTTCAAACATGGTATTTATTACCAGAAATGGTTTTTTTAACCCTATCAGGAGATGGTAAAAAACACCACAAAAATATATAATCCATATATTTCAATGTATTAGATATGGCATGATTTATGCTTTAACTTATCGAGATAAAATTACTCTATTATTTATCAAGGAGCGCTTTCATGGTCTTACTCGAACAAACTATTGCCAATATTGCTTGTGAAATTCCTGGTGCAACACGAGTATTCCACAAATTTAAACTAGATTTTTGCTGCGGTGGTCAACAACCGTTAAAAGATGCCATCGCTCACCGTAACCTCGATGCCACGCTGGTTATTACTGAATTAGAGCAAGTACAACAGTTACCAAGCCACGAAATTGATTGGCGTACTGCAACACCTTCTGCGCTAATTGATTTTATCCTGGAACGCTTCCATGCTCTGCATCGAATTCAATTACCAGAACTGATCCGCCTTACAAATCGAGTGGAACATGTCCATGCGGATAAAATAGGCTGTCCGTTAGGTCTGGGGGCTCATCTGGTTGATATGCTGCGGGAGCTGGAAGGTCACATGCAGAAAGAAGAGCAGATCCTATTCCCTATGCTGAAAAAGGGTCTTAACAACTCAGTACAAGGCCCAATTGCTATGATGCGTATTGAACATGAACAGCATGGTGAATGTTTGGACGAAATAATGCACCTGACCAATGACATTACGCCTCCGGTAGACGCTTGCGTGACATGGCGTGCACTCTATACCGGCCTGACACAATTGCGAGAAGACCTGATGCAACATATTCATTTGGAAAATAATATTTTATTCGCAAACGCCACCACCAATTAATGACCAGTCATCTATTATTCTCGGGGATATCTGCATATCCCCGTGGATTTGGTAGTCGCGTATTTTGGTTATGTTGACTTTGTGAGAAAATAAGAGAAAGCATTTGTTCAATGCATGTTCATCCATAATATCGAACTTAAAAATAGGTTTAATCGGAAACGAGAATTAAGGTTGGCAGCAAGAATCTCTTGTGGTCTCTTGTGGTAGTTATTGTTCATAAAGTAGGTAATGTTTACGATCCATCTTTTTTATCTATCAGTATCGCTCATAAACACACTTGCTTATATTGTAAACAAAAATATATATCTAATCAACTAATATGTTTATCACATTTGAATCCGTGCTGTATTAAAAATTACCCTACCTGGGCGGCTTCTGGATAGGCTGGAACCCATTTTTATTGTTTAGAACGCGCATAAATCACTTCATTTTATCTACGTTCCATAGTTTAATTGGCAACGTGAATGTTTTTAAATGCGCATTATGTTTTCGAGGTAACTTATGTTTGGCTTAAAGCTTAAACAACAATATCAGATCTTATCTGATGAAAATCAGATGCTAAAAGAAGAGATAGAGCAGTTACAATCCAGCTATAAGATAGCATGCGAAGAAAGTCAAGAAATTCAGATAAGGCTAAGGAATACACAATCTAGAGAGCGATTTTTCCTTGGAATGTTTACCAATATTGCAAATTTTGGGCAATCACTACATGGGCTCGGTGATTCTTTTTTGGGCCTAGCTGTACAGCTGAATCAACAAAAAATAACTGCTATTTCATCCTCTCGGGAATCAGAAACAAATCGTCTTGCTTTTCAGCAAATGGCTAACAATCTGCACACGATGTTTGAACAAATTACGGCAGCCTCAGAAAATGTGGCCTCGCTACATGAGCGCGCTAGTCAAATCAATGGTATTGTTCAATTAATAAAAGGTATTGCCGATCAAACAAATTTATTAGCGTTAAATGCAGCAATTGAAGCCGCCCGCGCTGGCGAACAAGGGCGCGGATTTGCTGTAGTGGCTGATGAGGTTAGAAGTCTGGCGGAGCGGACCAGCAAAGCGACAACAGAAATTGCTGGGTTGGTAAGCGAAATCCAGTCCGATACCCAACAGGCCAAAAACGTTATGGAACAAGGCGCCATCAATGCTCGTCGTTACAGTGCAGATAGTCTTTCTGCAACTAATGGCATGTCGCAATTAACGGAGCTTTCGCAAAATTTAGAGCAATCAATTACAGGAGCTTCGCTGCTTTCCAATGCGGAATTAGCCAATCTGGAAGAACTCAGTCTTAAATTAGAAGTGTATAAAGTATTAATGGGATTATCCAACCTAACTGCGGAGCAGCTTCCTGATTACACTGAGTGTCGACTCGGCCAGTGGTATTACGCTGGTGAAGGTAAAGCCAGTTTCTCTAAATCATCAGGTTATCGCGAGATGGAAAAACCACATCAAGCTGTACATGACAATGCCAGAAATGCGGTAGCTCGTTTCCATAATGGCGATTACGATGGGGCACTTTCTGCTTTAGCTGCAATGGAGCAGGCAAATATAACGGTCATAAAGGGTATGAGCCATTTTCTAAAATTATAACTCTAACAACGATTCCTGATTACCCATGATTAGCAGTCACTCCGAACGGCGTTGCTTCCCAAATCAGTCGTAAAAACGTAGCTTCCCCAGCCCCAAGTGACCGTTACACTTGGGCTTTCTGACCGGCAGGCCAAGGTCGTCAGTTTGTTTATCACACTCACATACGCCATCACTTCCCCCACTTGGTCGTTGTAGTTTCGTTGACTGATTCTTCCCACCATCAGCTGTTTGAACCGGGACATCGCCGTCTCTACCAACGAGCGACGGAGATCTCGCCTGGATGCTCAAGCACAAGCTGCTGCAAGCGATGAAGGAGTCTGACGACAAGCATCCCATCAGCGGTATCATTCAACTCGATGATGTCTACTGGGGCAGTGAACGCCGTGGTGGCAAGCGGGGTTGTGGTACCGTTTGCAAGACACCTTTGTGGCGGCAGTGTCCCTGAAGAAGGAAAGAAATCCAATCAAAATGTGGATGACGGTGGTTGATGGGTTCAAAACTAAGACCATTGGCAAGTGGGCTAAACGACATCTTGCTAACGGGAGTGCCGTGATATCTGATGAGTTATCCCGTTTCAGGGCAGTCAAGGAAGCCAACTGTGAGTACCTGAGTGTCGTCACTGGAGGCAACCTGGATTTACTGGAGCATCTTGCGTTCAACTGGGTAAGCACGATAATAGGGAATGTGCAGAACTCGCTGCGGAGCAGTTGCCATACGCTTGGAACCAAGCCTCTACCAAATCATCTGACGGAATGATGCTTCCGATTTAAGCATCGTTTTGGCATCAAGAGCATGCTGGTTGAATTGAACCACACGATAGAGGAAATCCATCTGATGCCATATCGGGAAGATCATGGGTAATCGGATAGGTGGTACCCCATATCTATAGCCACGTATGAATAATACATACCGATAAATTTTAGGAGCATCCTCTTATAGAAGAGTTAATGACTGTGCGATTTCAAAAACAAGCCTATCCGCTTCATTAAAATCGAAATCTGTTTTTTGAAGTTTTTTGACTCCATGCTCATTCAATAATACATGATTTGTAGGAGTGAGATTGTGAATAGCCAAGCAACTTTTGACACATTGTAAAGGACACCCATCGATAGCAATGATCGATCTACCAGACTTTGCTATACGGACTAAATGCTTTACGTTTCCACCAACACCTGCAATGCAGGACATTTCTGCATCACCTCGTTTATCTAGCTGAATAGCCATATAGTTTGCCATCTGCGCTGCACTTGAACAACCAGAGCATGAATAAACCAATGGTAAAGAACGTAAACATTCACTCATAAAACATCCTTTAAAAATCATAGTCCCATGAAGATGCCCTTAATAAATAGGGCATCTGCGAAATCAATTATCAAATTTAAAGTTTCTAGCAATAGCGCTGGTAATTCCGTGGTAACTCCTGAAATTATAAATCAGAGGGCTCCACAAATCCGCGTCAATAACGTCATCTTTTTTAAGTAAAGATGCATCTGCATGCACATGAGTGGCTCGCAATTCAACGATAGCAAAATTATTGCGCTTTGTTATATGTTCAACTAAACACTCGACCTGAATTAAACATTCTTGGATACGAGATGGTTTAACGGTACAGGACGCCAGCTCTGTAAATCCACCAAGAGCAAATTTATTACCACAATAACTGAAACCTATCTTTTCAGATGGGACAGGATCCTTTCCGGTCAATTTGGCAATAGATTCAATTCTATCCGAAAGGTTGTCTGATGCAACATTCAATACGACTTCTGGACAATTCTCAATGTTTTCGATAGCCTTTGAATTTAGACTGAGGCCGATGACAATATTATTCGAAAGAGACCAACTCGATGATATTGGTGTAATGTTAGTTGTATCAGTATCATCGATGGTACTCAGTAGAATTACGGTGTTTCCCCAATAAAGTGATTTTGGGTGAACTTGCTTATGCATTGCCATCTCCTTTGTAACAGAAACACTACAAATTATATATCACAATGTGATATAATTGAACTTATTGTATTTCACCTAAGAAGTCAACAACCGAGTAAGCTATGCTAACAAAAGCTCAATTTGAGGCACTTTCTGAGTTTCGCTATCAGTTAAAGCGTTTTCTTCACTTTAGTGAAACTGCGGCCAAGGAGCTCGGGCTCACACCATTACAATATTTATCCCTCCTGCACATTCAAGGATACCCAGGGCGCAACTGGGCAAGCGTGGGTGAACTAGCGGAAAGGCTACAAATGAGTCATCATGCTACCGTAGCTTTACTTACGCGATGTGAGGAGTTGGACCTTGTTGAACGGCGGAAAAATGAAAATGACAAGCGCAAAGTAGATGTGTATTTAACAGACAAAGGGAGAGAATATTTACAGCAATTGGCACAGCAGCATAAAACAGAATTACAATCGCTTCAAAATACTTTCCAAGTAGCACGTATTACAGCACTGAATGAAAACTATGATGCTGACCAGTAAAAAATATTATGTACTAAGAGTATGAGCAAGTGAATTGCTCATACTTAATTACCAGAATACTCTAGTCATAATTCACATTGAACTGCTTACAATAAAATATGATTTGTGAATATATTTTTTCGTGGTCTGCGAAAAGGATTAAATCAATACTTTCGTTATCAGGAAGGATGTGTATCACTCTAGAGCCAGGTTTGCTTTCGACCAATTTAATCAAGGATATTTGACGCCATGGGAAAAATAAATGCTTTTTATGACAATGATATTCAATACCATCAGGGCTTAATTCCAGCTTTACTTTTCTTGCGACATAAATATATCTCATGTTTATAGCCGCTGTGATAATAAAGACTAGAAATGAGAATAAAACAGTATTTCGATATAACTCTTCGGTTATTGATAAACCAGAAACTTCGGATGCCAACAACAGCAGCATCGGCCAGAAAATAGCAACAAAGAAAGGTTCGACTAACTTAGTCACAAACTTTTTATTTGATACATGATATACCATACTACACCTGATAAATAGTAGTCGCAGTTTACACTGCGACTACTACCCTAATCATGTTACCGACGAGACCTTACGATCTGGATGCGTCTAGTTAAATACTCAAGCGGTACGCTCCAAACGTGTACTAATCGACAGAATGGAAAGACAACAAACAAAGTCATACCTAAAATCATATGAATTTTGTAGATAAAAGATACCCCTTCTAAATTTTTAGAGGCCCCTGTTTGGAACGTCACAACATCTTGCGCCCAACTTACGAGCTTCATCATGACACTGCCGTCAAGATGGAAGGCAGAAAATGGAATTGTCAGAAGACCAAGCGCTGCCTGGGAAACTAATAATACCAAAATCAAAATATCCGCAGTTGATGATGTTGCTCTGACCCTTACGTTTGTCAGACGCCGCTTTAAGAGCAGATATCCACCGTACAACGTCATTGCACCAAAGACACCGCCAGCAAACATTGCTATAAGTTGCTTTGCTTGCAATGATAAGAATGACTCATATATCCAGTGAGGTGTCAATAGACCAAAAAAGTGGCCAAAGATGATACCAAGAATACCAATGTGAAACAGTCCAGATGCCAACCTCATATTCGAGTTATCAAGCAACTGGCTTGATCCTGCTCGCCAAGTGTACTGCCCATAATCGTAACGAACCCAACTACCAAGTAGAAAAATGGTAACTGCAATATATGGGTATATATCAAAGAAGAAGCTATGAATATAGTTCATTTGTTTGCCTCACCAATTTCAAGGTACTGTGGTACGACTGCATTCTTAAATCGGTTACTATGAATTGATTGAATTGAACTAGGGCATGAATCTCCCCCTAGAAACTTCACCTGCTCTTCTTCCCAAACAGAATCTAACGCAGCAGGTGTTGCATCATCAGCCTCTTTCATAACTTGTATGCTTATAAGAGCACTATCGTACTCTGTCATGGATAGCTCAATCAGCACACTAAATAGCACGTGATATTTGCTTTCTCTTTTGAGTAGCCGCTCTTTAAGCAACCCCAAGATCGGAGTGATGAAACATAACCCCTCTATGATCTCAGCGTTATTCCTTGTTGAAAGGTATTCCAAGTAAACAGGAAGAAAGTCCGGTAATTCTCTCTTATTAAGAGAAAATCCAGCATCCTCATATTGCTTAAGCAGGTCTACCATTGCTTGTCCGCGATCACGTGACTCACCATGAACATGCTCAAAAAGAAGCAGAGAGGTGGAACGGCCACGGTCGAAGATATCGCAATATATTTCTTGGAATGAAAGTAGAGAACGATCAAACGCATATGTTACAAAATCATATATTGATGATTTTTGTTCCGATGCCAGTTCATTACATTCCGCTATGGAATCAAAGATTTCATCTTTGTTTTCCCACAGATCAATATCTGGGTAGTCCAAGAGGATTGATATAATCTTTAAGGATTTCATTTTTTATCCTCACTTGGATTTGAAGAGACATTAATAGCGTTAATTCTCTGGCTATTAAACAGGTTATACTTGGTATCGCTACCTTTACAACCATCACCAAAACTAAAGCCACATCCTTTAGCTTCAGGAAATGCTTCTCGTGCTAGCTCGCGATGGCTGGAAGGAACTACAAAGCGGTCTTCATAGTTAGCTATAGCCAAATAACGATACATTTCCTGCGCTTGGTGTTCAGTTAAACCAACCTGCTCTAATGCGCTGATATCCACTTTTTTATCTACAGTTTCAGCTCGCTTATAATGACGCATTGCCAACATCCGATTCAGAGCACTCTTAACTGGTGCTATATCGCCAGCGGTCAACAGATTCGCCAAATACTGTAAAGGAATTCGCAAGCTAGATATATCTGGCAGAACACCATCATCACCTAAATAGCCTGCATCTTTGGCTGATTGGATAGGAGAAAGAGGTGGTACATACCATACCATTGGTAACGTGCGATACTCAGGGTGTAATGGGAGTGCAAGCTTCCATTCCATCGCCATCTTGTACACAGGAGACTTCTGAGCAGCATCGAGAACATTTTGAGTGATGCCTTGCTTTAAAGCTTCTTCAATGATGGCCGGATCATGTGGATTTAAGAAAATCTCCAGTTGCTTGTTGTATAAATCCTTGTCATTCTCAGTTGAGGCTGCTTGCTCAATACGATCTGCATCATAAAGGATTACTCCCAGATATCTAATTCGTCCTACACATGTTTCAGAGCAGACGGTTGGTTGACCAGACTCAATTCTGGGGTAGCAGAAGATACATTTTTCAGATTTACCACTTTTCCAGTTAAAGTAAATCTTCTTGTAGGGGCAACCGGTAAGACACATACGCCAACCACGACATTTGTCTTGGTCAATAAGAACAATGCCATCTTCTTCGCGTTTATATATTGCCCCACTAGGGCAAGTAGCCACACATGCCGGATTCAAGCAATGTTCACAAAGCCGAGGGAGATACATCATGAACGTATTTTCAAACTGTCCATACATCTCCTTTTGGATGTGGTTGAAATTGTAGTCCTGTGAACGCTTAGTGAACTCTCCGCCCAGGATTTCTTCCCAGTTTGGGCCACTGTTGATCTTGTCCATACGTTGACCAGTAATCAGTGAACGTGGACGTGCTATTGGCTGATGCGCACCTTGTTTAGCATTATGTAAATGCTCATAGTCAAAGGTGAAAGGCTCATAATAGTCATCAATAGTCGGCATGTCAGGGTTGTTAAAAATCTTGGCTAAAACGCCAATCCGGCTACCCATTCTTGGAACGATTTTTCCATTGATATTTCGAACCCAGCCACCCTTCCATTTATCCTGGTTTTCCCAATCGTTTGGATAGCCCACACCAGGCTTGCTTTCTACGTTGTTAAACCAGGCGTATTCCATTCCCTCGCGACTTGTCCATACGTTCTTACAAGTAACAGAGCAAGTATGACATCCGATGCATTTATCGAGGTTTAGCACCATTCCAATTTGCGCACGAATTTTCATTTTTACTTCTCCCCTGCCTTGTTACTGTACATATTGTCAGCCTGTGTATAGTCATTATTTTCGTCATCAAGCCATTTAACCTGATTCATGCGGCGGACGACAACAAACTCATCGCGGTTAGAGCCTACGGTGCCATAATAATTAAACCCATAAGCCTGATGTGCATATCCGCCAATCATATGAGTTGGTTTAGGGCAGACACGAGTAACGGAGTTATGAATCCCACCACGTTGCCCTGTTATTTCGGAGCCTGGAATATTCACCAGACGCTCTTGAGCGTGGTACATCATTACCATTCCAGCAGGGACGCGCTGACTCACCACTGCACGTGCAGTTAATGAACCATTGATATTAAATGCCTCGATCCAGTCGTTATCCTCAATTTTTAGATCTTTAGCGTCATCTTCACTTATCCAAACAATTGGCCCACCCCGAGAGAGCGTAAGCATCAACAAGTTTTCGCTGTATGTTGAGTGAATACCCCATTTCTGGTGCGGAGTGATCCAGTTCAGAGCTTTCTCTTTGTTACCGTTACCCTTCTTACCCATAATATTTTTAATAGTCTGGGTATTGATTGGTGGTCGATATGAAATGAGACTTTCGCCAAAATCACGCATCCATTGGTGATCCTGATACAGCTGTTGACGACCAGTAATGGTTCGCCATGGGATTAACTCATGAACGTTTGTATAACCAGCGTTATACGAGACATGCTCGTCTTCCAAACCAGACCATGTTGGACTAGATATGATTTTTCTCGGCTGAGCCTGGATGTCACGGAAACGAATTTTTTCCTCTTCCTTGTTGATAGCAAGATGTGCATGTTCTCGGCCAGTCAGCTTACTTAATGCATTCCAGGCCTTAACTGCCACATGACCATTAGTCTCTGGGGCTAAAGTAAGAATTACTTCAGCCGCATCAATTGCAGTGTCAATCTTTGGCCGCCCAGCATTCGCGCCATCATGGTGTGTGTAGTTAAGCTTTTTAAGGAGGTCTACCTCAGTTTCTGTGTTCCAATTAATGCCCTTGCCACCATTTCCTTGTTTATCAAGGAGTGGGCCTAACGATGTAAATCTTGCGTAGGTGTTAGGATAATCTCGCTCAACGGTCATTATATGTGGTGCAGTTTTTCCTGGAATGAGATCACATTCACCCAATTTCCAGTCTTTTACTTCAAACGCCTGGGCTATTTCTGCTGGAGAGTCATGTTGCATTGGCATTGTAACCACATCGGTTTCAACGCCAAGATGCCCTTTACAGAGCTCAGAGAAAGTCTTTGCAATTGCCTTGTAAATTTCCCAGTCGGATTTTGCTTCCCAGGCTGGATCTACCGCTGCTGACAATGGGTGAATGAATGGATGCATATCCGAGGTATTCATATCATCTTTTTCATACCAGGTTGCAGTAGGCAACACGATGTCTGAAAACAGACAGGTACTCGACATCCGAAAATCCAGAGTCACAACGAGATCAAGCTTGCCTTGGGTTGGAGTGTCTTTCCAATCAACTTCAGACGGCCTGCTATCACTGAATGAGCCAAGATCTTTCCCTTGAATGCCATGCTCTGTGCCCAACAGGTACTTGAGCATGTATTCATGGCCTTTACCTGAAGATCCAAGAAGGTTTGATCTCCAAATAAACATATTGCGTGGATAATGGTCTTCGGGGCATTCAGCAGCAAAGCGAATACTGCCATCCTTCAGCGAGTTAACCGTGAACTCTACAGGGGTTACCCCAAGCGCTTTTGCACGTTCAGCAATATCGAGTGGGTTAGTATTCAGCTGAGGGCTTGAAGGAAGCCAACCAAGCCGCTCTGCCTTCACATTCATGTCAATGAGATGCTTACTATATTTACTGGCATCTGCTAAAGGAGAAAGCAATTCTTGGGCATCTAACTTCTCATATCGCCACTGGCTAGAGTGGTTGTAGAAGAAAGATGTACCATTCATGTGACGTGGAGGCTTCTGCCAATCCAGGCCAAAAGCCAACGGTTGCCAGCCTGTCTGAGGACGAAGTTTCTCTTGCCCTACATAGTGAGCCCACCCGCCACCGCTCTGCCCTACGCAACCACAGAATACCAGCATGTTAATCAAGCCACGGTAATTCATATCCATGTGATACCAGTGGTTCATGCCTGCACCAACGATGATCATTGAACGCCCATGTGTTTTAGCTGCATTATCAGCAAACTCACGAGCGATGCGGATGATCTCATCTTGTGGTACACCCGTTATTTTTTCAGCCCAGGCGGGTGAATATGCCTTCACTTCCTTGTAGGTATGTGCACAGCTAGGGTCATTAAACCCTCTTTCAACACCATAGTTAGCCACGGTGAGATCGTAAACGGTGGTCACAAATTCTTCGCTTCCATCTGCCAACACGATGGATTTAGCCGGAATTTTCCTTCTGATAACTTCTTCTAATTCAACGGGTGTGAAATGCTCACTTTCCAATCCACCAAAATATGGGAAAGCCACCTCAACTAAATGTTGATGTTCCTTTATTCCAACAGACAAGGTGACTGGTGTCTTGGACTGCCCCGCGGTCTCTTCAAGATTCCACTTTCCATCCTCTCCCCATCTATAGCCAATAGAGCCCTGTGGCGCGACCAGATCACCAGAAACCTCATCAATCGCTATGGTCTTCCATTCGGGGTTGTTCTGTTCACCTATGTTATTGACCAAATCTGATGCTCTCAGGAAGCGTCCTGCTTCATAGCTACCGTCTGGTCGTTTGGTCAATCTGACCAACATCGGAAAATCGGTATATTTCCTTGCGTAACTAACAAAATATTCATTTTTATGTTGAACGTGGAACTCGTTCAAGATGACATGGCCCATAGCCAATGCTAACGCACTGTCTGTACCTTGTTTGGGGTTAAGCCAATGATCACAAAGCTTAGCTACTTCAGCATAGTCTGGAGTTATGGCGACAGTTTTGGTGCCTTTGTATCTAACTTCAGTAAAGAAATGAGCATCAGGAGTACGAGTCTGAGGAATATTTGAGCCCCAGGCTATGATGTATGAGGAGTTGTACCAATCTGCTGACTCTGGTACGTCTGTTTGCTCTCCCCAAGTCATCGGTGATGCGGGAGGAAGATCGCAATACCAGTCATAGAAGCTAAGGCAAGAGCCACCTATGAGCGATAAATATCTTGCACCTGCGGCATAAGACACCATGGACATCGCTGGGATTGGTGAGAAGCCAACAACGCGATCTGGGCCATGCTCTTTTACGGTGTAAATGTTTGCTGCTGCAATGATCTCATTAACTTCATTCCAAGTGCTACGAACAAAACCACCTCTTCCTCGGGCAGCCTTATACTTTTTGGATACATTATTATCGGAAGCAATAGCACCCCATGCTAAAACAGGGTCTTTGTGCTTACTTTTTGATTCTCGCCAAAGTTCAACCAGTGCCTTCCTGACCATCGGATACTTCAGTCGATTTGCACTGTACAGATACCATGAGTAGCTTGCACCTCTCGGGCAACCACGCGGTTCATGGTTTGGAAGATCTGGTCTTGTCCTTGGGTAATCAGTTTGCTGAGTTTCCCATGTAACCAAGCCATTTTTTACATAGATTTTCCAGCTGCATGAGCCTGTACAGTTGACGCCATGTGTTGAACGTACAATTTTGTCATGTTGCCAGCGATCTCTATAACCATCTTCCCAATCTCTGTTCGTATTGTATGTTTGGCCATGTTCACCAGAAAATTTTTCGCCTAATGTCTTTAAATAATTAAACCTGTCAAGAAACTTGCTCATTTTACTGCTCCATATACGCATGCATTAATAGTAATGTTCTATTTATTGAGTTCTTTTCCATATACAAACCATGTTATTAGCCCACAAATAACATAGAAGAGTAAAAAAGCTTTCATCGCATTCATCGGCGTTCCACTGAGAGCTATTGATAAGCCGAATGCATTTGGAATAAAGAAACCACCAATCGCACCTATGGCTGAGATAAATCCCAACGCTGTGGCCGTATCATTTGCTGATTTCTTTATAGCTTGAACTTCTGAATCATACCGTTTGATATTTCTTTTTATCATCATCCCTCTAAACAGAACGGCGATCATTTGAAATGTAGAACCACTCCCAATCCCTGCGCATGAGAAGAGGGCCATAAAAACAACTAAAAAATAGATGAAGCTGCCCTGGCTTGTCTCTGATGGGAGAGTTGAAAACAAAGCTGAAACTAACGTAGCCATTAAGCAAAAACTAACAAAGGTAACTTTTACACCTCCCAGCCTATCCGATAAAATGCCACCAACTGGTCTCATCAATGCACCGAACAATGGCCCTATGAATGCGTATTTCATGATTTCTACATCAGGAAATTGAGTTTTAGCGAGCATTGCAAACCCAGCAGAGAATCCAATGAATGATCCAAAGGCGGCTAAATACAAAATACTCATAATCCAAAGATGCTTTTGTTTTAATATTTCCCATTGTTCTTTTAATGAGGCTTTTGGTGCTGTAATATCATTCATAAAATGCCATGCTGTGATGCTCAATATCAATATTATTGGTATCCATACTAAGGCCGCATTACTAAGCCATATTGATGCGTCGGGGTTTCCCTGACCTAAACCGAAAGGGCCAAAGATATTTATAGAAATGACAATAGGGACAAGTATCTGCATGACACTGACGCCTAAGTTGCCCAACCCTCCATTTAAACCAAGAGCCTTTCCTTGTTGAGTTTTGGGATAAAACAAGCTGATGTTAGCCATACTGGATGCAAAGTTGGCACCACCAAATCCACATAATAGAGAGATTATCAGAAACGTTGAATACTGTGTGGAGGTATCTTGAACTGCAATAGCTAACCATGACATAGGAATCATAAGTAATAAGGTGCTAAATGCAGTCCATCTCCGGCCACCAAATACCGGTATCACAAATGAATACGGAATCCGTCCTAATGCACCTGAAAGAGATGGGAGTGCTGTCAGCAGAAACAACTGATCTGTTGTAAAGTTGAAGCCAGCTAAAGGCAAGTTCATTGCTACTACACTGAATATCATCCAAACAGAGAATGAGATTAGCAGGCAAGGAATGGAGACTAGTAAGTTTCTCCTTGCGATATGAGAACCATTCTCAACCCAAAAGCATTTGTCATCAGGGTTCCAATCAACGAGCGTCTTGTTTTTTCTTTTATTTATGTGACTATATTCACATCCATCTTTGTATTTTTGATATATGGACATTTTGCTCACCGGTTAGTGTGGGGGTACACAATTCCCAATAGACAATTTAAATGGATATTTTTTATTGATTTAGATCAACTGAACATATGTATTACATAGTATGAATATTTCATTAACTACCTACTTCAGGGAGGTAGTAAAAACAAAAAACACTTAAATATCATATGGTTAATCTGTGTCGGTGCTTGTTTAGCACGAACGTAATATTGTTTGGAATATTGTGGGTATTTATTTGGAGGTATTTTTATTTGGGTACCCAAAAGGTATAAATATCTACTAATGACAATCTTAGGAAGTGTCAACATCGTGAACATACTATTGAAGCACTGGAAGAGGCTGTCCATTACAATTTCTATAACATCAATTATATGTACACTGTGCTTCATATCCATATTTAATATGAGTGCATCAATTTATTTGTCATCAAGCATCCAGGGTAATGCATATGTGATAAATAGCATTGGTTCAATTAGAATGAAAGTATATTCACTCCTCTCAGGAACACTGTCTATAGATGAGAAAGCACAAGCTGTTAATAGTGTTGAATCAATTATTAATGATGCCTCATTCATCAAGGCTGCTGAAAAGCATAACCTTAATCAAGAATACATAAAATTAAAAGTCTTGTGGGGTTCAAAATTAAAAGGCATTCTTTCCAACTTAAAATCTGGTGATGTAGCAACGCTATTAAGCATTAATAGCTCTAAAGAATTCATTAGTTTACTACAGAAGATAATCAAAAACATTGAGAACAAAACTGAGTCTAAGATTGTAGTGATTAATGGTCTTCAAAAAGCATCCTCTTTCATTGTTATATTATTTTCTTTCATCGCCATTTATAGTTTGAATAAACGTTTTTTTAGGCCTTGGTCTAAATTGTTGACAATGGCTAAAAATATTCAGCATGGTGACTTTAGTTCCAAATTTGATTCAGTATCACACGACTACCGCGATGAGATGTGGCAACTTGGCAATGCTTTAAATAATATGTCAGAGGTTGTTAAGCATACCTACAACGATCTGGAACAGATGGTAGCCGACAAAACGCATAAGCTGAATTTACAGAATTTACATTTGGAATTTCTTTATCGAAGCTGTAAATTATCTCAAAATCAAGAACTTAGCTGCAAAGTCGTTGCTCCCTTTATGAGAGAGCTCATTGGATATACAGGCGCTGGTAAGATAAAAATATATATTTACGACCCACATAAAAATGAAATAAAGCATTTATTTACTTTTGGTGAAAACGTGAGACCACCACATTGTAGCTCTTTACGTTGCTCATTATGTATTAATAACGTTGATACCAATACATTCACTGACAATAAATATAAGAGCAGGCGCTGGAATATCGGTGATGCGCATAATGACTATGGTTACATAGAGTTTTTCTTTTCAAATGAAGTCACTATATTAAATGATACAGAACAACTTATATTTGCATTTTGCAATTTATTGTCGCAAACCTTATCTCTCCACTACAAGGAGCAGCAGCAGCAGCAACTAATTTTATTTAAAGAAAGAAACACAATTGCTCAAACACTTCATGATTCAATAGCACAATCCTTATCATATTTAAAGATTAAGATTAGTCTCCTACAAAGAGACACGACAATCATCAATTCTTCTCAGGTTGAGAATATTGCTGAGATGAGATCTGAGCTGAATGAAGCATACTCAAATATCAGGAAATTGATTTCAACATTCAGAACGCCATATAAAAAGGTAGAAACATTAATCTTATTAAGAGATGCAATAGTATTATTTAATGACACATATGGCTTTAATATTAGGTTGGATTATAAAGATTTTTATGAAGACTATTCATATGAACAGGAAGTATATATACTGGACTTCTTCAATAAATTGTTTGAATGCCTGAGGATGGACATGTCTCCATCACGAATTGAGCTACATATAAGAGCCTTAGCGGAACATGTCATTGTTATTCTGAAAGGTGAAGTTGAATTTGAGGACGCTATAGCAGGTTTGGTGGTTTTTCTAAAAGAAAAAAATATTTTATTTATTAATGAGCGGACGCAAGTGAAAATTGACCTTCACGTTGTTTGAGGAACACACATGGAAAAATCTTTAGCAACCAATGCGGATGTCTTTTCAATTTTACTAATTGATGATCATCCTGTCCTACGTAACGGAATTAAGCAACTTTTACGTACCAACCCCTTTTTAACCGTTATAGCAGAGGCTAGCACAGGACAAGATGGTGTTCAGTTAGCATTAGAGTACGAACCTGACTTAATATTGTTAGATCTAAACATGCCTGAATTTAGTGGTATAGATACATTAAAGTCATTACGAGCACACAACGTATCTAGTCGCATCGTAATCTTCACTGTGTCAGATTACGAAGATGATGTTTCTGATGCTATTATTGCTGGCGCGGATGGTTATTTGTTAAAAGACATGGAGCCTGAGGATTTGATTAGCTCGATTGAACAGGCATGTATGGGAAAACTGGTTGTAAGCCCTAAACTTACCGCAATCCTGATTGAAAGCATGCAGTCCAGAAAAAAGGATAGACTTAAAGATAAGAACCTCCAGATTTTAAGTCATCGTGAAATAGATGTTTTGAAGTTAATTGCACAAGGCTTACCAAATAAACTTATATCAAGGCGTTTATTTATTTCTGAAGGAACAGTTAAAGTCCATGTGAAAAACATTCTAAAAAAATTGAACCTACATTCAAGAATTGAAGTTGCAGTGTGGGTTCACAATGAGAAAATTACCTTTAATTAAGGCGCTGTTCCAATTATGTGTTGAAAGGCTAATCTTGAAGTAGGTCATCACCTTGAGAGCCTCTATCATTGATACCCAAGCCTTTCAACACCTACTGTCTCTCTTCCCACAACTCACCTTGCGCTAGCGTCGCCCCGCACCCCATCACCTCGTTGGCCACTCAACTTCCCCTTTGCCAATGTTGCCCTCACTGCCAGGCTGAGGCCGCGCAATTGGCTACCTGGGGCTGGAGTCGAGGGTTACGTCGCTATCGCTGCAAGCAGTGTCTACGCACCAGTTCCGTTCTCACCAAGACGCCGCTGGCACGACTT
>NZ_CAWMFQ010000355.1:0-15949 GCF_963866995.1 Aeromonas sp. ZOR0002
GACATCTCCGCTGACCTGCAGGAATTTGCCCAGACCCCGGTGGCCGTGGTCTGCGCCGGCGCCAAGTCGATCCTCGACATCGGTCTGACCCTGGAGTATCTGGAGACCCAGGGGGTGCCGGTGATCGGCTACCAGACCGAGGAGCTGCCCGCCTTCTACACCCGGGAGAGCGGCTTCAAGGTGGATTACCGCCTGGAGAGCCCGGCGGCCATCGCCGAGGCGCTGCGTCTGAAGTGGGAGCTGGGGCTGGCCGGGGGCGCCGTGGTGGCCAACCCGATCCCGACCCAGTTTGCCATGCCCAAGGCCGACATCGACGCCGCCATTGCCCAGGCACTGCGAGAGGCGGACGAGCAGGGGGTGAAGGGCAAGGCGTCCACCCCCTTCCTGCTGGCCCGGGTGTGCGAGCTGACCGGTGGCAACTCCCTGGCGGCCAATATTCAGTTGGTGCTGAACAACGCCGCGCTGGGGGCGCGCATCGCCGCCAGCCTGTGATCGGTCGTCCGGATGTGCGAGCTGACCGGCGGCAACTCCCTGGCAGTTAATGTCCAGCGGGTGCTGAACAACGCCGCGCTGGGGGCGCGCATCGCTGCCAGCCTGTAAACACCTTTGCGAAAGATGCAAAAGAGGGCCAACAGGCCCTCTTTTTATTGCGTGAATCGGTGAGATACCCCCTTATTCCAGCACCAGTCGCCCGTTGAGAGGCTGGACGGGGCGGTTGTTGGGGTGGTGCATCACCGCCTTGAAGGCATCGATCTGGGCCTGGCTGGCCTGTACCGGCTCCTTCATCACCAGCCAGCGCACTCCTTCCGAGCAGGGTGGGGTGGTCAGGGACCCGCTGAAGCGGTAGTAGTCGTGCTGGGCGGGCAGCAGTTGCTCTACCGAGATGGGTTCCTTGAAGGCATGGATCTCCCCCGCCTTGGCTGGCAACACCTGCCAGGCCTGGCTCAGGGCCCCATTGGCCTGGCCCGGCTCGAACATCACGGCGACCACCGCCAGCTCCCCCTTGTCATTGGCATGGACCAGGTGACCCTCCAGGGGGTAGGACCTGCCTTCGATGAGGTTTTCGCTGGGGGCGTGGAAGTGGAACTGCTTGAGCTCGAAGTGCATGCCGTCGAGCTCAAGGGTGCTGCCGGGGGCATAGTTGACCTGCACCGTGTGGCCGTTGTTGACCAGCGTCTTGCCACCCGCCTGATAGTGGAACTGCAGGGGGGCCAGATCGGCCTTCACCAGACCCGAGAGGTTGACCGGCGACTGGTTGCTGCCGGCACACTGGCCATATTCCGGGGTCAGGCTGGCCCATTTCGCCGGGCCGGCCTCGCCGCTGTATTCCCAGTGTGTGGTGGCGGCAAAGGCGGCAGGGCAGAGCAGCAGGGCGCCAGCCAGCAGGGACTTTTTCATCATGCATCCTTATCCTGATTGAAAAGCACGGCCATTCCTGGCCTTCCGGCAGGAAGGCCTCATCAATGGCATCGTTGGAAACGCAGGGTACGCGGTGCCAGACCGGATTAATTGTTATGAAAGGTCTGTCGTCATCGTTATTTGAAGCGTGGCATGAGGCGGCGCCATGATGTATTCCGGCAACGGGGCCCGCTTATTCATGAAGGAGAAATCCTGCGGGCATTTTTGCAATGAACGGCCCCCTTTCATGGTGCCCCAAATAGCTGACGGGCTGATTCTAGAGGGCTTTTCATGGCTCCGTTTGATCTCGAGCAAACAAGCGCGGACTAATTATCGGGCTTGAGGATCCCTTATTTCGTTGGGATTTTTTCGATATTCCCTGACCCGGCCAGGGGCGTGCGTGGTGGGAGCCGGGCGCTGTGCTGACAGAGTGCCTCGGTGTTGACCCCTTATCTCTCTGATAGTGCTGGAGAAATTCCCCCCTCAGCACAGTGGCGGCGGGATGACAATCCCCCGGTTGGCGGCGTCTTGTTTGCGGTTTTGCCGTCCTCTTCACATTTCCGGATTGCTCGCTATTTGTGCGATTGCCTTGCTCATCCGACCTGGTGTCAAATCACTCCGCCTAACACAAGGAGTGGCATAATAATGAATGATATCAATAAATTAGTTCTGGCTATCGGATTCACTCTCACCACCTTCCCGAGCCTGGCGGCGGGATTCCAGTGCGGGGAGCACGTCACCCTGGGGGTACCCGGTCAATCCAGTCAGCTGTTGTGCCGGGAGGGCTATGCCGCCGGGTACAACTACGACACCAAGGTCTCTGACTGGGTCTCTTACCGGATGACGGCCGCCAGCGCCCAGGGCCAGGTGCCGCGCAAGGATGCCTTCGCCGAGGACAAGGAGGTGCCGGTGCAGTTTCGCGCCACCCTGTCGGACTACAAGGGCTCGGGCTATGACCGCGGCCACCAGGCGCCGGCGGCGGACATGCGCTCCACCGCCAACACCATGAAGCAGAGCTTCCTGCTGACCAACATGACCCCGCAACTGCCGGCGCTCAACCAGGGGGCCTGGCGCATCCTGGAGGAGAAGACCCGGCAGTGGGCCATCACCTACAAAAGCGTGCAGGTGATCACCGGCCCCATCTTCACCCACTCCGATGGCGCCATCGGCAACGGCGTGACCGTGCCCCACGCCTACTACCGGGTGGTGATGGATCTGGCGGGCAAGCGGGCCATCGCCTTCATCCTGCCGCAAGAGAACGTCTCGGCCAGTCGGCTGGCTGACTATGTGGTGACGGTGGATGAGGTGGAGGAGCAGACCGGACTCGACTTCTTTACCGAGCTGCCTGATGAGCAGGAAGAGGCCATGGAGTCGCGGCTGTCGGCCATGTGGGGCAGTTAGCGCGTCCGGCAGGGGTAACGGGGGCCCAGGCCCCCGTTACCCACACGGGCCTCCGGCCATTGTCATGGCCCCTGGTACAGGGCCAGTACAGCTTGGGTCTGGCATCGGGCCCTTATCATGACTCCTTTTTCAGGAGGCATCATGTCAGCGCTGTTTTCCCTTTACTCCTTGTCCACTCTTGCCCGCGCGTTGCGCATCTGCGTACCCATGGCGCTGCTGGGGGGTGCTGTTTCCCCGGCCATGGCCGACGAGGATATCCGCTTGGGGCAGACCATTCTGCTCGGGGTCGGCGATCATCCCGCCATCATTCCCATGCTCGCCTGCCGGCCGACCAAATCCATCATGGTCAAGGCTGGGCGGGAGTTGACCCTGGAGCGGGTCAAGGTGTTCTACGGCAACGATCGCAGCAAGACCCTCTATTTCGACAAGGTGTTGAGAGAGGATCAGGAGTCGGGGTGGCAATCCCTCGGCAGCCGACTCTGCATCAAGCGCATCGAGGTGTACGGCAATTCGGAAGGGAGCAGGGCGGGGGTCAAGGTGTACGGGCGCAAATGAGCAAAGGGCGGGGGAAATCCCCGCCCAGTGCTTATTTCTTCGGGCGGAACGGTTTGATGATGGCCTCGTCGCACTCGAGATAGGGCCCTTCCATCAGGTCGATGCAGTAGGGGATGGCGGGGAAGACCGCATCCAGGCACTCGCGGATTGATTTGGGCTTGCCCGGCAGGTTGACGATGAGCGAGCTGCCGCGCAGGCCGGCGGTCTGGCGCGACAGGATGGCGGTCGGCACGAACTTGAGGGACTCGGCCCGCATCAGCTCGCCAAAGCCCGGCATCATGCGATCGCACACCGCCTCGGTGGCCTCCGGGGTCACATCCCGCCTGGCCGGCCCTGTGCCCCCCGTGGTAACGACAAGGCAGCACTGCTCCTCGTCGACCAGCCGAACCAGGGTCGCCTCAATCTGATCCTGCTCGTCGGGGATCACCTGATAGACGGGCTCCCATTCCGAGGTCAGGTAGGCGTTCAGGGTGTCGATGATGGCCTTGCCGGAGAGATCTTCGTAGATGCCTGCACTGGCGCGATCGCTGACGGTGACGATACCGATTCTTGCCTTGCTCATGGTCTGCCCTTGGTTGCCGCAATAAAGTGGTAAATAAAATAACATAATCAGTGAGATATGTTAAACCGCCGGATGGTACAAGGGGAGGGCATCGAGCCTGGGGGAGAGTCGAATGAAAAACAATTTTGAGAAAAGTCCGTTAATAAGGAATAAGGCCGAGAAAAATGACGCTGAAATTTTATAAAAAAACTGACGCAGGCCGGATTCGGTTAATTTCATGAATCATAAGGAGTAAATGATTTTTTCCGCCAACGATGCGCAATTCGTGTCAAAAACCGGACTCCTGTGGCTCGGCGGTGAATGGCCCAAAATCGCCACCATCCTATATAACCTTCCCTAGGGACAGTGAAATAGTGATGTGCCCGGCGTCGTTCCATTCCATGGGCGAGGTCCGGCCAGGAGGGTATATGGAGCTGCCTGATTTCGATACCCTGAAGTACT
This sequence comes from Aeromonas sp. ZOR0002, assembly GCF_963866995.1. NCBI lineage: Bacteria > Pseudomonadati > Pseudomonadota > Gammaproteobacteria > Aeromonadales > Aeromonadaceae > Aeromonas > Aeromonas sp. ZOR0002. The sequence goes on from NZ_CAWMFQ010000355.1 coordinate 4,358, forward strand.
GGGCGCTGGCCGAGCCGGAGCGACTCGACGCGCTGCTGCACCAGCAGATAGAGACCCTGATCGCCCAGGTGGGACCAGAGCGGCAACGTCGGCTGCGAGGTCTGCAATTTCGCATCGACTGCCAGCGCCGCCTGGCAAGAAACAACCTCGACAGCTGCATCCGGATAGCCAACATGATGCATGACTCCGTCTACGCCATGCGCCAGCACATTCTGGATCTGCAGAACGAATCCTGTCAGGAAATGGCAGAGCCCCCGCTGCCGGATAATGTGATAGCGTTTTCAAGTTATCTTAAACGGAAATAATTCACGGCCCTGTTCAAGATATAAAAAAACAGGGTGTTTATTAATTTGTCTCACCCCTTCTCAAACAAGTTGTTAAGCAAGTTGGGTGAATTGTTTTTTATTTGCTGCAAATATTCCCCGGGCGGCTGAATAATAGTGACCAGTGCCCGCAGTCCGATAGAGATGGATGAAGGTGTATTTATTTTGGGGTAATATCCAGACACATTTCATCTTGCTATGACTCAAAGGGATCATGAGAAGCATCACACCAGGAAGGGTGCTGTCGCGAGAGCAGCAGACGGAGATCACCCGGATCATCGTCAAGGCGGGCCAGATGCTGGCCCAGTTTGGGGCGGAGAGCCGCATCATAGAGCAGACCACGGTCCGCCTGGGCATGGCGCTCGGGCTGGAGAGCGTCGAGATGGCCATCTCTTCCAGCGCCATCGTCCTCACCAGCCTCTACCAGGGCAGTTGCGTCACCACCACCCGCCGGGTACGGGAGCACGGCATCAACATGCAGGTGGTGTGCGAGATCCAGCGCATCTGCATCATGACGGAAAAGTCGCTTATCGGCGCGCGCGAGGTACGTCAGCGCCTCGAGGCCATCACGCCATTCCACTATCACCCCTGGCTGGTGGTGCCCATGGTGGGGCTCTCCTGCGGTGCCTTCAGCCTGCTGTTTGGCGGTGACTGGCCCATCTTCCTGGTGACCTGCTGCTCGGCCTCGGTCGCCATGCGGGTACGCCAGCTCATTGCCCGCCATCACCACAGCCCCCTCATCAACTTTGCCGCCACCGGGTTTATCGCCACCCTGCTCGCCTCCAGCGCCACCTTCTTCGGCTGGGGCGAACAACCCTATCTCGCCATGGCCGCCAGCGTGTTGCTGCTGGTGCCGGGGTTCCCGCTTATCAATGCGGTCTCCGACATGGTGAAGGGTTACTTCAATATGGGGCTGGCCCGCTGGGGCACGGCGACACTGCTGACCATCAGCGCAGCCATAGGGATCATTCTCGCCATGTCGGTGACCGGCATCTGGGGGTGGAAAGTATGAAGATCTTTGACGTTGTATCGACCCTGTTGATCGGGGCAAACCGGCTATCCATCAGCGCGTGGAACCATATCGGGATCCTGCTCGCCATGTCGGTGACCGGTATCTGGGGGTGGAAGGTATGATGGAACTGCTCTGGCTGCTGGCCAAGGATGCCTTCTGGTCGGCCATTCCGGCGGTGGGCTTTGCCATGCTGTTCAACGTGCCGCCACGGATGCTCAAATATTGCGCCATGGGGGGCGCGCTGGCCCACAGCCTGCGTACCCTGCTCATCCACTACGGCATGCCCATCGAGTGGGCCACCCTGGCAGCGGCGACCACGGTCGGCTTTGTCTGTGTCTACTGGTCGCGCCGCTTGCTGGCACCACGCCCGGTGTTCAGCGTCGCCTCCATCATCCCCATGATCCCGGGCAGCTACGCGTTCAAGACCATGATCGCCATCGTGGAGCTCAATATCTCCGGGGTGACCATGGAGCTGCTTCAGAGCGCGGTGGAGAACGGCCTCAAGGCGCTGTTTATCGTGGGGGCCCTGAGTTTCGGTTTGGCGATCCCCTCTCTGGTCGTGTACCGTAACCGCCCCATTATCTGACGACGGTGCGAGAGGTTGACCCCATGATGATTTCCATGATTGCCGCCATGGCCCAGGACAGGGTGATCGGCCTGGACAACCAGATGCCCTGGCATCTGCCGGCGGATCTGGCCCACTTCAAGCGGGTCACCCTGGGCAAGCCGGTGCTGATGGGGCGCAAGACCTTCGAGTCCATCGGACGGCCGCTGCCAGGCCGTCGCAATCTGGTGATCAGCCGCAATCCCGACTACCGGGCCGACGGCGTGGAGGTCATCGACTCGGTGGAGGCCGCACTGGCGCTGCTGGCGGGCAGCGATGTGGCCGAGCTGATGGTGATCGGGGGGGGGCATCTCTACGGCCAGCTACTGCCACGGGCCGACAGGCTCTATCTGACCCGTATCGATCTGGCGGTGGAGGGGGATACCCGTTTCCCGGCCTTCGACGAGAATGACTGGTCGTGCATCGAGCGCGAGTCCCATCACCCCGACGAGAAGAACCCCCATCCCTACTGTTTCGAGACCTGGCAGCGGCGCTGAGCCCTCTGATGCCATGAAGAGCCCCTTGCGACAGCCGGGGGCTTTTTTGTGCCCTGTTGCTGCAAAGAGAAGGGGGCTGAACCGGCATGGTTGAAGGTGCCTGAAGCAATATCCGGAATGCGTGACATTAAAATGATTAGTTATGTAATGAATAAGCCATTCATCGCCCCGATGGGCGCCATCCTCCCCACCCTCTCTTTTCGCCTGCTGCTAACGCCTTTTAATCATTAATGAAATATGCTGAAAGTGCATCGATACTGTGGCGACCCTGTCTATTATAGGCGTTTTTATCGTGATTTAATGGATTTTTATGAATGAAAATAACCAATAAAAATCAATAAGTTAAATTTAACCTCTCTAGGCTGGCTTCAATTGGTTCTTTTATTTGGGTGTGAAATTACTTAGTGTTAAAAGTAATTGGCTCACGTTCGACGGTTTGCCAGGCAAGGCGTCGGCCAAGAAAAAAGGACAATATGACAGTCAAACTCGAGGTCAAATCCCTCTACAAAATCTTCGGCGATCAGCCGGATAAAGCGTTCAAATTGCTGGCGAAAGGGCATGATCGCGCCAGCATCCTGAAAAAGACCGGACAGACCCTGGGGGTCCAGGATGTCAATCTGGCCATCAACGAAGGGGAGATCTTCGTGGTGATGGGCCTCTCCGGCTCGGGCAAATCCACCCTGGTGCGTCTTTTCAACCGGCTGATCGAGCCGACCCGCGGCCAGGTGCTGATCGATGGCGAGGACATCGCCGCCATCTCGGAGCGCGAACTGCGCCAGGTGCGCCGCAAGAAGATCAGCATGGTATTCCAGTCTTTCGCCCTGATGCCGCACCTGAGTGTGCTGGAAAATACCGCCTTCGGGCTGGAGCTGGCCGGAGTGCCACTGGCGAAGCGCCAGCAGAGCGCCCGTCAGGCGCTCCATCAGGTGGGGCTGGGACAGTGGATAGAGGCTTATCCGGATGCCCTCTCCGGCGGCATGAAGCAGCGGGTCGGGCTGGCCCGGGCCCTTGCCAATGACCCCGACATCCTGCTGATGGACGAAGCTTTCTCCGCGCTGGATCCCCTGATCCGCACCGAGATGCAGGACGAGCTGCTCAAGCTGCAGGCCAGCCAGCAGCGCACCATCGTCTTCATCTCCCACGATCTGGACGAGGCGATGCGTATCGGCGATCGCATCGCCATCATGCAGGATGGCCAGCTGGTGCAAGTGGGCACCCCGGACGAGATCCTGAACCAGCCCGCCAACGACTATGTGCGCGCCTTCTTTCGCGGTGTGGATCTGGCCCATGTGTTCAGCGCCCGCGATGTGGCCAGCCGCAAGCAGGTGCCCCTCATCAAGAAGCACACCACCGACGGGCCGGGCAACGCCCTGCGCCAGCTCAAGGAGCTTGAGCGGGAGTTCGGGTACGTGGTGGATCGTAGCCGCCGCTTCCTCGGGGTCGTCTCGGTGGAGTCGCTCGGTCAGGCGGTAAGGGCCAAAGGCAGCCTGGAGCAGGCGTTGCTGGCGGACATTCAGCCCATTCTGGCGGACACCGCCCTCAATGAACTGATAAGCCAGGTGGCGGCCGCTCCCTGTCAGGTGCCCGTGGTCGAGGAGGATGGCACTTACCTCGGCCTCATCTCCAAGGCCAATCTGCTCAACACCCTGGACAGGAGTACCCCGGCATGAAGCTGATGAATCCCCATTTCTTGCTGAGCGGGCTGCTGGCCCTGGTGCTGCTGGCGAGCCCTTCTCTGCGGGCCGATGAGGTGGCGGCAGACCCCTGGAGCGCGCCTGCGTCCACCGAGGTGTCCGATCCCTGGGGCAGTACCGACACCCTGGCCACCGACTGGCAGAACCAGATCGAAGCCGCCTACACCACAACCGCCATCGACTGGCTGGATCCTTTCCAGCAGGCGCTGGTGCCGCTGGATACCTGGGTGGAAGGGGGCATCGGCTGGCTGGTGGAGAACCTGCGGCCGCTGTTCCAGCTGATCCGCGCACCGGTGGAGCTGACCCTGAACGCCATGACCCATCTGCTGCAGACGGTGCCCTCCACCCTGATGATGGGGCTCCTGGCCCTGCTTGCCTGGCAACTGGTGAACGGCCGCATGGCGCTCGGCACGCTCGTATCTCTTGTGGGGATCGGGCTCATCGGGGCCTGGTCCGATGCCATGGTGACCCTGTCCCTGGTGCTGACCTCGCTGTTCTTCTGTGTGCTGCTGGGGTTGCCCACCGGCATCCTGCTGGCCCGCAGCGAGCGGCTCTCCACCTGGACCCGGCCGCTGCTGGATGCCATGCAGACCACCCCGGCGTTCGTCTACCTCATCCCCATCGTGATGCTGTTTGGCATCGGCAACGTGCCCGGGGTGGTGGTGACCGTCATCTTCGCCCTGCCGCCCATGATCCGGCTCACCATGCTGGGCATTCGCCAGGTGCCTGCGGATCTGGTGGAGGCGGCCCACTCGTTCGGTGCCAGCCCCTCCCAGTTGCTGTTCAAGGTACAACTGCCGCTCGCCATGCCCACCATCATGGCCGGGGTCAACCAGACCCTGATGCTGGCGCTCTCCATGGTGGTGATCGCCTCCATGATCGCGGTGGGGGGCCTCGGCCAGATGGTGCTGCGCGGCATCGGCCGTCTCGACATGGGGCTCGCCTCCATCGGCGGCCTCGGCATCGTGCTGCTGGCCATCGTGCTCGACCGCCTCACCCAGGCGATGGGGCAACCGGATCGCACCCGTACCGGCCGCTGGTATCAGCACGGCCCCGCCGCCCTGCTGCTGCGTCTGACCGGTCGTGACAAGAAAATCGATTACAAAGGAGTAAACGCATGAGACAGACCACCAAAGGATTGACCCTGGGCACATTGCTGCTGAGTGCCCAACTGCTGAGCCCGCTCGCCATGGCCAGCGCCGAGTTGCCGGGGGAGGGGGTTCGCGTTCAGCCCTTGCAGAGCTCCTTGCCGGAAGAGGCCTTCCAGAGCCTGCTGGTGAGCAAGCTGATGGGGCGTCTGGGTTACGATGTCCAGCCCGCCCAGGAGGTGGACTACAACGTGGCTTATGCCTCGGTGGCCCAGGGAGACGGTACCTTCCTCGCGTTCAACTGGGTGCCGCTGCAGGACAACAAGTACGAGCAGGCGGGGGGCGACAAGGTGTTCTTCCGTGAGGGCACCTATGTGGCCGGTGCCGCCCAGGGGTACCTCATCGACAAGAAGACCGCGACCCAATACGGCATCACCAACCTGGGCCAGCTCAAGGATCCCGAGGTGGCGGCGCTGTTTGACGGGGATGGCGACGGCAAGGCCGACCTCATCGGTTGCAACCCCGGCTGGGGCTGCGAGGGGGCGATCAACCATCACCTCGACGCCTTTGGTCTGACCCCCACGGTGGCCCACAAGCAGGGCAACTACGCGGCGCTGATCGCCGATACCCTGGCTCGCTACCAGGCCGGCAAGCCGGTGCTCTATTACACCTGGACCCCCTACTGGCTCAGCAGCGAACTGGTGCCGGGCAAGGATGTGGTGTGGCTGGAAGTCCCCGCCGACGCCCCGGATGCGGCCAAGACCCGTTTGCCGAACGGCAAGAACTACGGCTTTGCGGTGAACACCATGCACATCGTTGCCAACAAGCGGTTTGCCGAGGCCAATCCGGCCGCCGCCAAGCTCTTCTCCATCGTCAAGCTGCCGCTGAATGACATCAACGTGCAGAACGGCCTGATGAACAAGGGGCAGAACAAGCCGGCGGACGTGGAACGTCATGCCGATGCCTGGCTCAAGGGCCACGAGGCGCTGGTGAACGACTGGCTGAATCAGGCGCGCGCCGCCGCCATGTAATGAGGGGTGGAACGTCGCCCTTTTGCGCAAAGAAAAACGCCCGGCAGTTGCCGGGCGTTTTTTTGTGGGCGGGGCGCAGCACATGGCCGGACCGGGGGTTCAGATGCCGGAGCCGTCGCTCTCGCCACCTTCCTCATGCAGGCCACACTCGCGCTTGAGGCCGAAGAAGCGGGTCTGCTCCTCGCTCATGCCGGGCTCCCACTTGGCGGTGGTGTGCACGTCGCCGACCGAGAGGTAACCCTGCTCCCACAAGGGGTGGTAGGGGAGGTCGAACTCCTTGAAGTAGTAGAAGACGTCCTTGTTGCTCCAGTCGATCACCGGCAGGAACTTGAAGCGACCGCGCTGGATGGCCAGCACCGGCAGCTTGCCTCGGCTGCCGGACTGCTCACGGCGCAGGCCCGAGAACCAGGTGCGGGCACCCAGCTCGTTCAGGGCGCGGTCCATGGGCTCCACCTTGTTGAGCTGGTTGTAGCGGGTGATCCCCTCCACCCCCTGCTCCCACAGGAGGCCGAAGCGGGCCTCCTGCCAGGCCGGGCTGAGTTCGGCCCGGTAGATCTTGAGGTTGAGCGCGAGACGCTCGGTCAGCTCGTCGATGAAACGGTAGGTCTCGGGGAAGAGATAACCGGTGTCGGTCAGCACCACGGGCACGTCGGCCCGCTCGCGGCTCACCAGGTGCAGCATGAGCGCCGCCTGGATGCCGAAACTCGACGACAGCACATGCTCCCCCGGCAGGTTGGCCAGGGCCCAGCGCACCCGCTCGGGGGCGCTCATGGCGTCCAGCTCCCGGTTGAGAGGGGCCAGCGCTTCGACCTGCTCCTCCCGGCCCAGGGCCAGGAGGGCGTCGAGGTCGAGCCGGCCGTCGGCGGTGCGCGCAAGCCGGGCTGTATCAGTCTGTTCAGGCTGCATAGAAGTCCCTCGCGGAGTCGATAACCGGGGCGATGATCCCGGCGCGAATGACAAAATCGCCGAAGCACTCGTTCGGGTTGCGATCCTTGGCCCAGCGGCCGATCAGGGCGTCCAGTTCGGCCAGGATCTGCGGCTCGGTGATGTTCTCCAGGTGCAGGCGCGGGATGCGGGTCCCCTCGAGGTTGCCCCCCAGGTGCAGGTTGTAGCGACCCGGCGCCTTGCCCACCAGACCCACTTCCGCCAGCATGGCGCGGCCGCAGCCGTTGGGGCAGCCGGTGACCCGGAAGATGATGGCGTCATCCGCCAGGCCGTGCTTGGCCAGCAGCCCCTCGATGTCGGTGACGAAGGCAGGCAGCATGCGCTCGGCCTCGGCCATTGCCAGGGGGCAGGTGGGCAGGGCCACACAGGCCATGGACTGCTTGCGCTGCTCGCTCACGCCGTCATCCAGCAGACCGTACTGGCGCGCCAGCGCTTCGATGCGTGCCTTCTCGCCGGCAGGCACGCCCGCGATGATGAGGTTCTGGTTGGCGGTGAGGCGGAAGTCCCCCTGATGCACCTTGGCGATCTCCAGCATGCCGGTCTTGAGGGGCTTGCCCGGGAAGTCCAGCAGGCGGCCGTTCTCGATAAACAGGGTCAGGTGGTGCTTGCCGTCGATCCCCTCCACCCAGCCGAAGCGATCGCCACGACTGGTGAATTCATAGGGGTGAACCGGCCCGAACTGGATGCCGGCGCGGTTCTCCACCTCGGCCTTGAAGGCCTCGACCCCCACCCGTTCAAGGGTGTACTTGGTCTTGGCGTTCTTGCGGTTGACCCGGTTGCCCCAGTCGCGCTGGGTGCTGACCACGGCGGCCGCCACCTCCAGCACGTGGGAGAGCGGAATGAAGCCAAAGTCGCTCGCTTTGCGCGGGTAGGTGGTGGTGTCGCCGTGGGTCATGGCCAGACCGCCCCCCACCAGCACGTTGAAGCCCACCAGCTTGCCGTGATCGGCAATGGCCACGAAGTTGAGATCGTTGGCGTGGATGTCCACATCGTTGTGGGGCGGGATGACCACGGTCGTTTTGAATTTGCGCGGCAGGTAGTTGGAGCCCAGGATCGGCTCCTCGTCACCCCCCAGCTTCTCGCCATCCAGCCAGATCTCCACGTAGGCGCGGGTCTTGGGCAGCAAGTGTTCGGAGATCTTCTTGGCCCACTCGTAGGCCTCCTGGTGCAACTCGGACTCCACCGGGTTGCTGGTGCAGAGCACGTTGCGGTTCACGTCCCCCGCGGTGGCGATGGAGTCGATACCTGTGCTGTTGAGGGTCTGGTGCATCAGCTTGATGTCGCGCTTCAGTACCCCGTGGAACTGGAAGGTCTGGCGGGTGGTCAGGCGGATGCTGCCGTACATGCTGTGTTCTTCGGCGAACTTGTCGATCACCTGCCACTGGGCCGGGGTGATGATGCCGCCGGGCAGGCGGGCGCGCAGCATGACGTTGTGCAGGGGCTCCAGCTTCTGGGCGGCGCGCTCCGGGCGGATGTCGCGGTCATCCTGCTGATACATGCCGTGGAAGCGGATCAGCTGGAAGTTGTCGCCGTTGAAGCCGCCGGTGAGCGGGTCCTGCAGATCTTCGGCGATGGTGCCGCGCAGGAAGTTGCTCTCGCGCTTGAGGCGTTCGTTGTCAGCCAGCGGCCCTTCGACCGGTCCCGGAATAAGTTGTTTGCTCATCAATAGACATCCCTTTGATAACGTTTGGCACGACGCAATTCGCTCAGATACTCTTCTGCTTCCTCACGGCTCTTGTGGCCGTGTTCCGCAATCACTTCCAGCAGGGCTTCCTGCACATCCTTCGCCATGTGGTTGGCGTCGCCACACACATAGAAGTGAGCGCCTGCTTCCAGCCACTGGTAGAGCTCAAGCCCTGCCTCGCGCAGACGGTCCTGCACATAAATCTTGTTGGCCTGATCCCGGCTGAAGGCCAGGGAGATCTTGGACAGCAGGCCCGATTTCACATAACGCTGCCACTCCACCTGATAGAGGAAGTCCTGGGTGAAGTGGGGGTTGCCGAAGAAGAGCCAGTTCTTGCCCTCTGCCCCCTGTGCTTCCCGCTCCTGCAGGAAGGCGCGGAACGGGGCAATGCCGGTGCCCGGCCCCACCATGATGACGGGGGTGTCGGGATTGGCGGGCAGTCGGAAGTTGTCGTTGTGCTCCACGAACACCCGGACCTCGGCATCTTCCGGCAGACGGTCCGCCAGATAGGAGGAGGCGCCGCCGCTTCGCACTGTGCCATCTTCTTGGCGGTAGCGCACCACGCCGACGGTCAGGTGCACCTCTTCTTCCACCTCGCTCTGGGCGGAGGCGATGGAGTAGAGGCGGGGGGTGAGGGGGCGCAGCAGTGCGATCAGTTGATCGGCACTCAAGGAAGCCGGGAAGCGTTTCAGTACGTCCACCACTTGAGCAGAGGCGACCAGGGCGTTGACCTGGGCCTTGTCACCGGCCAGATCTTTGAGCGCCGCGTTGTTCGTGATCTCGGCGAGGCCAGTGATCAGGCCCCCGTGCAGCCGGGTCAGTTCGTAGTGACGGGTCAGCGCCTCGCGCAGGCTGCCATGGGGGGTGGCCTCGTCACCGGTCAGACCGGTCAGGGCCAGCACTTCCCCCACGAGATCGGCGTCGTTGTCGAACCAGATACCGAGCGCATCCCCCGGTTGATAGGTGATGCCGGACTCTTCCAGGTTGATCTCGATGTGACGGATGTCCTTGGTGGAGTCGCGGCCGGTGATCTTCTGGTTCACCGAGAGTCTGGCCGGGAAGGGGTTCTCCTTGTTGTACTGGCTGTGGCCGACGGCGGCCTGCACCGAGCCCGCCACGCTGGCGGTCGCGGCGCCGGCAGAGAGGGTGGCGGCGACCGCCGCAACGGCCTGCTCGCCCCAGGCCTTGGCGGCATCCTGATAATCCACATCGAGGCTAGCTAGCTCATGGATGCGCTCGGCCCCCGCTTTGGCGAGGAAACCATCGAAATCCTTGCCGGTCTGGCAGAAGAACTCATAGGAGCTGTCACCCAGCCCCAGCACGGCAAACTTGAGCCCTTCCAGCTTGCCGACCTTGCCCTTTTTGAGCTGCTCGAACAGATCGACGGCGCTCTCGGGGGGCTCCCCCTCCCCGTAAGTGCTCACTACCACCAGCAGGTGGCTCTCTTTCTTGAGCTGCTTGGGTTTGTAGTCCGCCATGGAGGTGAGGGTCACCGGCAGGCCGCGGGCCTCGGCCTGGGCCTTGATGGCGCTGGCCACGCCCTTGGCATTCCCGGTCTGGGAGCCGTAGAGAATGGTCAGGCTGCCGCCGGGAGCCGCGGCTTCTGCGCCTGCGCTCGCCACGGGCTGGACGCCCGCCTGGGAGAGGCCGTAGAGATAACCGCTGACCCAGGCCAGTTGCTGGGTATTGAGGGTGGTGAGAACTTGGTTGAGCTGGCGCTGCTGTTCGTCAGAGAGCGGGCTCAGGATGGGGGCTGTCAATGGCATCACACATGTCTTCCATGGTCTGATTTTTGGTCAGGGTAAGGGGTGTAATGAATAACAACAAAGAATAAAAATATCTTCTTTATGCGATTTATGAATTTATAAAGCCAAAATCCATCTCAGCCCCGGTGCGCCCGTGATATAAAAATGGCCTTGCCGAGCCCCCTGTCCCGGTGATCTCTCATGCCCCAAGGAGCAACCATGTCCCGTCTCTATCATGTCAACGCCTTCAGCCATCACCCCTTCGGAGGCAACCCCGCCGTGGTGGTGCTGGGGGAAGCGCGGCCCGACGCCGAGCTGCAGGCCATGGCAGCGGAGTTCAACCTCTCTGAGAGCGCCTTTCTGACCCAACTGGGAGAGGGGCATTACGGATTGCGCTGGTTCACCCCGCAAGTGGAGGTGGACTTGTGCGGCCATGGCACCCTAGCGGCGGCCCATGTGCTGTGGCAGACGGGGGAGGTGGCCGAAGCTCAGCCCATCCGCTTCGCGACCCGCAGCGGCGAGTTGGTTGCCCGGCGGGAAGGGGAGTGGATCTGGCTCGATTTTCCGCGCATTGCCCTGGCGCCGCTCATTCTGGATCCGGCCTATGGGGCTGCGGTCGGTTGCCGGCCGCTGCAAACCCTGGCGGCCGGGGCCAAGTTCCTGCTTGAGCTCGCCAGCGAGGAAGAGGTCCGCGCGCTCACCCCGATTTTCACGCCCTGCGGGCGCTGCCGGGCCGGGGGATCATGGTGACGGCGCCATCGAGCCGGAAGGAGGACGACTTCGTCTCCCGCTACTTCGCCCCCTGGATCGGGGTGGACGAGGATCCGGTGACCGGCTCCAACCACTGCGCCCTGGCGCCCTTCTGGGCCGAGCGGCTCGGCAAACGGCAATTGCGGGCCCGCCAGATCTCGGCCCGGGGTGGGGATCTCAGGCTGGAATTGCAGGAGGGGCGGGTGCTGATGGCGGGCC
>NZ_CAWMFQ010000356.1:0-10005 GCF_963866995.1 Aeromonas sp. ZOR0002
CACAGTCCATGACCATCGCCTGGGTGTTCGGCGTGATGGCCCTCTCCGTGGTGCTCTCCTTCGTGCTGACCCTGGTGATGGGGTTCGAGGACATCCCGGTCGAGAGCCCGGCCCCCCGCGCCGAGCCCGTGCAACCCGTCGCCACGAGCCAGGCGCAGGCGCAGGCGCAGGCGCAGGCGCAGGCCGGACTGTGACACCCCATTCAGACATGACAAGAGGTAACCAATGTCGTTAACAAGATTTCCCGAGGGCTTTCTCTGGGGCGGTGCCCTGGCCGCCAATCAGGCGGAGGGCGGCTATCTCGAGGGGGGCAAGGGGCTGACCACGGTGGACATGATCCCCCATGGCCCGCGCCGCATGGCGGTCAAACTCGGCCAGGAGAAGCGCATCACCCTGCAAGATGACGAGTTCTACCCAAGCCACGGGGCTATCGATTTCTATCACCGCTATCGGGAGGACATCGCCCTGATGGCCGAGATGGGCTTCACCGTGTTTCGCACCTCCATCGCCTGGGCCCGTCTCTACCCCAGGGGGGACGAGCGCGAGCCCAATGCCGAGGGCATCGCCTTCTACCGCGCGGTGTTCGAGGAGTGCAGAAAGTACAACATCGAGCCCCTGGTGACCCTGTGCCACTTCGATGTGCCCATGCACCTGGTGACCGAGTACGGCTCCTGGCGCAACCGCCAGATGGTGGAGTTTTTCACCCGCTACGCCCGCACCTGCTTCGAGCAGTTCGACGGCCTGGTGAAGTATTGGCTCACCTTCAACGAGATCAACATCCTGCTGCACAGCCCCTTCTCCGGGGCGGGGCTGGTGTTCGAGCAAGGGGAGCACCAGGATCAGGTGAAGTATCAGGCCGCCCACCACGAGCTGGTGGCCAGCGCCCTGGCGACCCGGATCGCCCACGAGGTGAACCCGGCCAACCAGGTGGGCTGCATGCTGGCGGGGGGCAACTTCTACCCCTACTCCTGCAAGCCCGCCGACGTCTGGACCGCCCTCCAGAAAGATCGGGAGAACCTCCTCTTCATCGACGTGCAAGCCAGGGGCGCCTATCCGGCCTATGCGCAGAGGGTATTTCGTGACAAGGGGATCACCCTGGTGAAGGGGCCGGAAGATGACGAGATCCTCAGGCACACCGTGGATTTCGTCTCCTTCAGCTACTACGCCTCCCGCTGCGCCGCCGCCGACATGAATGCGGGCAACACCAGCGAGGCCAACGTGGTCAAGTCCCTGCGCAATCCCCACATCGAGGTGAGCGAGTGGGGCTGGGGCATCGATCCCCTGGGCCTTCGCATCACCCTCAACACCTTGCACGAACGCTACCAGAAGCCCCTCTTCCTGGTGGAAAACGGCCTGGGTGCAGTGGACGAAGTGAACGAGCAAGGGGAGATAGAGGACGACTACCGCATCGCCTACCTGCGCGCCCACATCGAGGCCATGGGGGACGCCATCGAGGACGGCGTGCCCCTGATGGGGTACACCAGCTGGGGCTGCATCGATCTCGTCTCCGCCTCCACCGGCGAGATGAGCAAGCGCTATGGCTTCGTCCACGTGGACCGGGACGACGCCGGCCATGGCACCCTGACCCGCCGGCGCAAGAAGTCGTTCTGGTGGTACCAAAAGGTGATCGCGAGCAACGGGGAGGATCTGGCCTGAGGACCCTTGTGTGGGTTGTCCAGGCGCTGCGCCGAGTGCACGAATACAAGATGGGGGCCTAGGCCCCCATCTTTTTTCATCGCGCTGGCAATCTGAAAACGTTTAACTGCCTTCGTTGAAGATCTCGAGGTTGCTGGTCCCTTCCTGCCACTCGCGCACCGCCTTGTTGTCGTCGCTGCGCAGGGCATTGAGGTGGTCCAGATAACCCTGATCCACGTCGGAGGTCACATAGTGACCGTTGAAGACCGAGGTCTCGAAGTGGCGCAGCTCGGGGTTGATCTCCCGCACCGCCTCTTCCAGATCTTCCAGATCCTGGAAGATGAGGCCGTCGGCACCGATAAGCTTGCACACCTCTTCCACTTCACGGCCATGGGCAATGAGCTCGTTGGCGGTGGGCATGTCGATGCCGTAGACGTTGGGGAAGCGAATTTCCGGCGCGGCCGAGGCGAAGTAGACCTTGGCGGCCCCCGCTTCACGGGCCATCTGGATGATCTGCTCGGAGGTGGTGCCCCGCACGATGGAGTCGTCCACCAGCAACACCTTCTTGCCCTTGAATTCGGAGCTGATGGCGTTGAGCTTGCGGCGCACCGACTTCTTGCGCTGGGTCTGGCCCGGCATGATGAAGGTACGGCCGATGTAGCGGTTCTTCACGAAGCCCTGACGGTACGGAAGGCCCAGGGTGTGGGCGATTTCCAGCGCCACGTCGCAGGAGGTCTCGGGGATGGGAATGACCACGTCCACGTCGAGATCGTCCCACTCCCGTGCGATCTTCTGGCCCAGCTTGCGACCCATGTTGAGGCGGGCGGCATAGACGGAGACCTTGTCGATGAAGGAGTCGGGGCGGGCGAAGTAGACGTATTCGAAGATGCAGGGGTTCATCTGCGGGTTCTCCGCACACTGCTCGGAGAAGAGCTGGCCCTGCTCGGTGATGTAGATGGCCTCGCCCGGGGCGACGTCACGCACCGTCTCGAAGCCGATGGCGTCGAGGGCCACGCTCTCGGAGGCGAGCATGTACTCCACCTGCCCCTGCTCGTCGACCCGGCGACCCAGGATCAGCGGGCGAATGCCGTTCGGGTCGCGGAACCCGATGAGGCCGTGGCCGATCACCAGAGAGACCACGGCATAGGCGCCGCGGATCTGCTGGTGCACCTTGCGCACCGCCGAGAAGATATCTTCCGGGCGCAGCGCCATCTTGTCGCACAAGTCCAGCTCGTGGGCCAGCACGTTCAACAGCACTTCGGAGTCCGAGGTGGTGTTGATGTGGCGGCGGGCCACCTTGAACTGCTGCTCCTTGAGCTCCTTGGCGTTGGTGAGGTTGCCGTTGTGGGCCAGCACCATGCCGTAGGGGGAGTTCACGTAAAACGGCTGCGCCTCTGCCGCACTGGAGCTGCCTGCGGTGGGATAACGGACGTGTCCGATGCCGATATTCCCTTTCAGGCGCTGCATGTGGCGCACTTCAAACACATCCTTCACCAGACCGTTGGCCTTGCGTTGCCGGAAGTTTCCACTGTCAATGGTCACGATCCCGGCGGCATCCTGTCCCCTGTGCTGCAACACCGTCAAGGCGTCGTAGAGGGCCTGATTGACGGGGGTGGTGCCAACTATACCGACAATACCGCACATGTCTTTGCTACCTCGAAGTCACTGTACCTGTTGAAGAAAACTGGACGAGTTCATCATGAACCCGAAAAACCACTGGATCACCGGCTTGAACTCCGGCACCAGCCTGGACGCCACCCACCAGTCGCTCTGGGAGAGGCTGGTGAAGGTATCCATGAAAAACAGCAGGGCGCTGACGATCAGCACCCCGCGAATGGCGCCAAAACAGACCCCGAGCACCCTGTCTGTGCCGGAAAGCCCGGTCTTTTCCACCAGCAGGCCCACCACGTAGTTCACCACGCTCCCCAGGATCAGGGTCGCCACGAACAGGGCGGCGATGGCCAGACCGTTGCGCACCATGGCATCGGAGAAAGAGGTGAAATAGACGGCGAGATCGGGATAGAAATGGCTGGCAATGAAAAAGGCGACGAACCAGGTGACCAGAGACATGGCCTCCTTGAGAAAGCCGCGCACCAGGCTGATGAGGGCGGAGAAACCGACGATGCCGATGATGGCGTAATCAATCCAGACCATAGAAAAAGATGTCCTGCGAAATTGCGGCGCAGTCTAACAAAAACGATTGCGCAATGCTTGATAAAATTGTGTTACAGGCCCGAAGGGAGCTATCCCTTCCCCTTGCGGCGGGTTTCCCGGGCCCAGAATGCACAACGCCATGGCATGCCATGGCGTTGTCGTCTGCAACGAGCGCTTACCCGATGTGGGTCAGGCCGCCCATATAGGATTGCAGCGCAGCCGGGATGGCGATGCGGCCATCTGCCTGCTGGTAGTTCTCGAGCACGGCCACCAGGGTGCGACCCACCGCCAGGCCGGAGCCGTTCAGGGTGTGGATCAGCTGGGGCTTGCCGTCGATGCGCACGCGAGCCTGCATGCGGCGCGCCTGGAAGTCGGTGCAGTTGGAGACAGACGAGATCTCGCGGTAGGTGTTCTGGGCCGGCAGCCACACTTCCAGATCGTAGGTCTTGGCGGCGCAGAAGCCCATGTCACCGGTGGAAAGCGCCATCACGCGATACGGCAGCTCCAGCAGTTGCAGCACCTTCTCGGCGTGGCCCACCATCTCTTCCAGGGCATCCCAGGATTTTTCCGGGTGCACCAGTTGCACCATCTCGACCTTGTCGAACTGGTGCATACGGATGAGGCCACGGGTATCACGACCGTAGGAGCCCGCTTCGGAGCGGAAGCAGGGGCTGTGGGCGGTCATCTTGATGGGCAGCTCCTGCTCGTCGAAGATCTCGTCACGGGCCATGTTGGTGAGCGGCACTTCGGAGGTCGGGATGAGGGAGAACTTGCGCACCTTGCCTTCGTCTTCCCCTTCCCCTTCGATGCCGGTATTGAAGAGATCCTGGGAGAACTTGGGCAGCTGGCCGGTGCCGTACAGGCTGTCCGGGTTGACCAGATAGGGCACGTAGCACTCGGTGTAGCCGTGCTGCAGGGTGTGCAGGTCCAGCATGAACTGGGCCAGGGCGCGGTGCAGACGGGCAATCTGGCCCTTCATCACCACAAAACGGGCGCCGGAGAGCTTGACGCCGTTCTTGAAGTCGACCCCCTTGGCCGCCTCACCCAGATCGATGTGATCGCGTACCGGGAAATCGAACTCACGCGGGGTACCCCAGCGGCGGACCTCCACGTTGTCGTTCTCGTCACGGCCCACCGGGGTGGTCTCGCTCGGCAGGTTGGGGATGGCGTCGGCGATCCCCTTGAGCTGGGCCAGCAGGGCCTCCAGCTCGACCTTGCTGGTCTCGAGCTCGTCGTTGATCTTGGTCACCTCGGCCTTGAGGGGGGCAACATCTTCACCACGACGGGCAGCCTCACCGATGGACTTGGAGCGGGCGTTGCGCTCGGCCTGCAGCTCCTGGGTGCGGGACTGCAGATCCTTGCGTTTCTCTTCCAGAACATTGACCGCCGCTACGTCCAGAACGTAGCCACGTGTCGCCAGACGAGCGGCAGCTTCGGTGATGTCGCTGCGCAGATATTTGGGATCCAGCATGGTTTACCTACTTTTTTTAATGGGATCTGGGCCCGGGTCATCGTGACCGGGTTGGGAAACAGATCCGGAAGTTAACATCGGTTGGCGCACCCCTTTGCCTTCGGAATCGGGCCTTCGAAATCAAGAAGATGGTGCAAGGCCAAGACAACCGGGGTCAGACGGGCAGTGTAGCAGACCGCCCCCCCGCCCGAACAGGGACTATTGCGCCCGTTTTTGCCGGGAACCCCCTCCCCTGATGCCTTTGCCGTGCCCTTTTCCGGGCAAGGAACCTGAAGGTCTTTCCTATCGCTTGCGCGGGCTCTGCTTGTCCAGCTCATGCAGATAGTCGAGCTTCTGGGCTATCTGCTTCTCAAGCCCCCGCTCGGTGGGCTGATAGTACTGCTTGCCAGCAAGCTCCGGGGGGAAGTACTGCTCGCCGGCCGCATAGGCCCCCGGCTCGTCGTGGGCGTAGCGATACTCGGCGCCGTAGCCCAGCTCGCTCATCAGCTTGGTCGGTGCATTGCGAAGGTGCGGCGGCACCTCGAAGTCCGGCAGGTTCTTGGCGTCGTGAAGCGCCGCCTTCCAGGCGGTGTAGACCGCATTGCTCTTGGGGGCGCAGGCGAGGTAGACGATGGCCTGGGCGATGGCCCGCTCCCCTTCCGCCGGGCCGATGCGATGGAAGCAGTCCCAGGCCGAGAGCGCCACCTGCATGGCACGGGGATCGGCGTTGCCCACATCTTCCGAGGCAATGGCCAGCAAGCGACGGGCGATGTAGAGGGGATCGCAGCCGGCGCTCACCATGCGGGCATACCAGTAGAGGGCCGCATCCGGCGCCGAGCCGCGAATGGACTTGTGCACCGCCGAGATGAGGTCGTAGAAGTGATCGCCGCCCTTGTCGAAACGGGCCACGTGCTCCCCCACCACGGCGGCGAGCAGGGTACTGTCGATCACCCGCGCCCCTGAGCTGTCGGCCTCGGCCATGTCGGCCAGGAGCTCCAGATAGTTCAGAGACTTGCGCCCGTCCCCGTCCACGGCTTTCGCCAGCGCCTCCTTGGCCCCGGGGGCAAAGCGTAGGCTAGGGTCATTGAGCCCGCGAGCATCCTGCATCGCCTGATCGATCATGGCGAGGATGTCCTGCTCCTCCAGCCTCTTGAGCAGATAGACCCGGGCCCGGGAGAGCAGCGCATTGTTGAGCTCGAACGAGGGGTTCTCGGTGGTGGCGCCGATGAAGGTGATGGTGCCGTCTTCGATGTGGGGCAGGAAGACATCCTGCTGGCTCTTGTTGAAGCGGTGGACTTCATCCACGAACAGGATGGTGCGCACCCCACGCCAGCCGTTCTCCTTCGCCTTGTCGAGGGCGGCGCGGATCTCCTTGATGCCGGAGGTGACCGCCGAGAGCCGCTCCACCTCCGCCTGGCAGTAGTGGGCAACCAGTTCTGCCAGCGTGGTCTTGCCGGTGCCGGGGGGGCCCCAGAGGATCATGGAGTGGCAGTGCCCCGCCAGGATCGCTTTTCGCAGGGGCTTGTCCGGCCCCAGGATATGCTGCTGGCCGATGTACTGCTCGAGGGTTTGCGGCCTCATCCGGGCCGCCAGCGGACGAAAGTCCGAGGAGAAATCCAGGGATAAATTGCTCATCTGCATTGACCTTGCAGCTGACCGGTCGTCCATGACGCCCGGTCAGACGATAACGCCGGTAACGGCTGGCTCATCAACGCTGGTCGTCCAGCTCGACCCCCTTCGGGATCTTGAACACGAACTCGTTGCCCTTGAGCACCGGCTTGCGATCAAAACCACTTAAGACGAACTCGCTCCACTGGCCCTGGGCCTCTTTCACGTCGAAGCGACTGATGTTGTTCTGACGGTCGAAGGTGATGCGAAAGGAGGCGATCAGCTCGTCCTTGTTACGGCTGGTGACGGTGTAGACATCCCCTTCCTGGGTCACGTCATAGTTCTTCCAGAGGCTGTTGTCGTTGCCCGCGATGAGCACGAAGGGGGTGTTGAGCACCGCATCCTTCATCTTGAGGGCGGTGACCTGCTCGACGAAGGGGTCGTACACCCACACATCCTTGCCATCGGCCACGATCAGGCTCTCGTCCGGGGAGGTAGTGTGCCAGTTGAAGCGGTTGGGCCGCTGCACCAGCAGGGAGCCGCTCGCCTTTTGCAGCTCCTTGCCCTTGCTGTCATAGACGGTCTGGGCAAATGTGGCGGAGAAGACATTGACGGAGGAGAGCTTCTCCTTGAGATCGCTGGCCGCATCGGCCCATACCTGGCTGCTGGCGACCAGCAGAATTGAACCCATCAACAGTTGTTTTTTCATCAGGCTCTTCATAGGGAGGTTCTCGATAAAAGGCCACGCCCGCAGAGGGCATGGCCAGGATGATGTGAGGCTTAGTCACGGACCGGCGGCGGTGCCAGCACGTCGCGCTGGCCATTGCCGCCCGGGGCGCTGACGATGCCCTGGTTTTCCATCTGCTCGATGAGACGGGCCGCCCGGTTGTAACCGATCTTGAACTTGCGCTGGACGCTGGAGGTGGAGCCACGGCGGGATTCCACCACGAAGGCCACCGCCTCGTCGAACAGGGGATCGAGCTCTTCATCGCCGCCCCCGCCGAAGTCGCCACCGCCGCCCTCGCCGTCCGACTCGCCGGAGAGGATCTCGTCGATGTAATCCGGCTCACCACGCAGTTTCCAGTCCGCCACCACCTTGTGTACCTCGTGGTCATCGACGAAGGCACCGTGGACCCGGGTGGGGTTGGAGGTGCCGGCAGGCATGTAGAGCATGTCACCCATGCCGAGCAGGGATTCGGCGCCCCCCTGGTCCAGGATGGTGCGCGAATCGATCTTGCTCGACACCTGGAAGGAGATACGGGTCGGGATGTTGGCCTTGATGAGGCCGGTAATGACATCCACCGACGGGCGCTGGGTCGCGAGGATAAGGTGAATACCGGCCGCCCGCGCCTTCTGGGCGATACGGGCGATAAGCTCCTCCACCTTCTTGCCGACGATCATCATCATGTCGGCAAACTCGTCCACCACCACCACGATGTGGGGCAGTTTTTCCAGCTCCGGCGGCATCTGATCCATGGAGTCGCCCGGACGCCACAGGGGGTCGACTAGGGGATCCCCCGCCTCGATGGCGGCCAGCACCTTGTCGTTGTACCCCTTGAGGTTGCGCACCCCGACCGCGGACATCAGCTTGTAACGACGCTCCATCTCGCCTACGCACCAGCGCAGGGCGTTGGCGGCATCCTTCATGTCGGTGACCACCTCGGTCAGCAGATGCGGAATGCCTTCATAGACCGAGAGCTCCAGCATCTTGGGGTCGATCATGATGAAGCGCAGATCCTCGGGGGAGGATTTGTAGAGCATGGAGATGATCATGGTGTTCACCCCCACCGACTTGCCCGAGCCCGTGGTACCCGCCACCAGCAGGTGGGGCATCTTGGCGAGGTTCACCACCACGGGTTCCCCCGCGATGTCCTGACCCAGCCCCATGGTGAGCGGATTGCGGCTGGCCGCGAACGCCTCGCAGTCGAGGGTTTCCCGCAGGTAGACGGTCTGGCGTACCCGGTTGGGCAGCTCGATCCCGACGAACGTCTTGCCCGGGATCACTTCCACCACCCGCACGCTGCTGGCAGAGAGAGAACGGGCGAGATCCCGGGAAAGATTGGTGATCTTGCTCGCCTTCATGCCCGGCGCCAGGTCCAGTTCGAAGCGGGTAATGACGGGACCGGGATAGACGCCCACCACCTTGGCCTGCACGTTGTAATCGGCGAGCTTCGCCTCCACCAGCCGGCCCATGCGCTCCAGCTCGTCCTTGCTCATCATCTGGGTCTTGGCGGGCGGCCTGTCCAGCAGATCGATGCTCGGCAAAGGGGCCAGACCGGGCTGGGGACGGCGCTTGGCTTTCACCGGCGCAGCGGCAACGGGAACATCGGGTTCGTCATCCCCCTCCGCCCAGGGCAAGTCGAGGTCATCTTCTTCCTGGCGCACGGCAGGACGCGGACGGCCATTGGCCACGCGCTTGCCCTTGGCGGCAGGCGCCGGAGCCTCGTCCTCTTCGTCGTCAAACTGCGGATCGAACTGGAAGGTGTCTTCGTCAAGCTCCGGCAGCCATTCGTCAGCTTTTGTCTTTTGAGCGCGATTCTTCGCCTTGGGGTTGCGTGTCCAGCTGCCGTGGGGGTCTTCGTCATCCTCTTCCTGATCGAAGCTGCCCACGCCCCCTTCCAGCAGGGGATCCGGCCCCTCATAGCGGGGCTGACGCCAGCCACCGGTGAGCCAGCGGCCAAGAGTGGTAGGGAAATGGTAGATGGCGCTGACTGAGCCGGTGCAGGCGGCACCGATGCGCTCGACGATGGTGAGCCAGGACCAGCCGGTAAAGAGGGTGATGCCGGTCGCCACGAAGCAGAGCAGCATCAGGTTGGCCCCCACGCCGCCAAACAGCGGCACCACGGCGGAGGCGATCACATCCCCCACCAGGCCGCCGGCGGAAAAGTTCTGCAAGTCGTTGAAGTTCATGCTGGCGATGGCGGACATGCCAAGCACCGTCAGCACGAAGCCGATGATCCGTACCGACAGGGTGAGGTAATCCACTTCCAGCAGCTTGCTCGGGCGCCAGAACAGGCTCCAGCCAAGCAGCACTACCAGGGGGGGCACCAGATAGGAGAAGGCCCCGAAGGTAAACATGGTGATGTCGGCGAGCCAGGCACCGGCGCTGCCCGCGAGGTTTTTCACCTCCCCTTGCCAGGAGGTTTGCGACCAGCCGG
>NZ_CAWMFQ010000357.1:0-1245 GCF_963866995.1 Aeromonas sp. ZOR0002
GGGGAGCCGTAGGGAAACCGAGTCTTAACTGGGCGTCTAGTTGCAAGGTGTAGACCCGAAACCGGGTGATCTAGCCATGGGCAGGTTGAAGGTTGAGTAACATCAACTGGAGGACCGAACCCACTAACGTTGCAAAGTTAGGGGATGACCTGTGGCTGGGGGTGAAAGGCCAATCAAACTCGGAGATAGCTGGTTCTCCCCTAAAGCTATTTAGGTAGCGCCTCGGACGAATACTACTGGGGGTAGAGTACTGTTTGGGCTAGGGGGTCATCCCGACTTACCAACCCCATGCAAACTCCGAATACCAGTAAGTACTATCCGGGAGACACACGGCGGGTGCTAACGTCCGTCGTGAAGAGGGAAACAACCCAGACCGCCGGCTAAGGTCCCAAAGTTCTGGTTAAGTGGGAAACGATGTGGGAAGGCTCAGACAGCTAGGATGTTGGCTTAGAAGCAGCCATCATTTAAAGAAAGCGTAATAGCTCACTAGTCGAGTCGGCCTGCGCGGAAGATGTAACGGGGCTCAAACCAGGCACCGAAGCCGCGGATTCACGCTAAGCGTGAGTGGTAGGGGAGCGTTCTGTAAGTCTGCGAAGGTGTGTCGAGAGGCATGCTGGAGATATCAAAAGTGCGAATGCTGACGTAAGTAACGATAAAGGGGGTGAAAAGCCTCCTCGCCGGAAGACCAAGGGTTCCTGTCCAACGTTAATCGGGGCAGGGTGAGTCGACCCCTAAGGTGAGGCCGAAAGGCGTAGTCGATGGGAAGCAGGTTAATATTCCTGCACGACTTGTAATTGCGATGGGGGGACGGAGAAGGCTAGGTGGGCCAGGCGACGGTTGTCCTGGTGAAAGTGCGTAGGTGGTGTTTCCAGGCAAATCCGGAGACACAACACTGAGACACGAGACGAACGCACCACGGTGCGGAAGCCATTGATGCCCTGCTTCCAGGAAAAGCCTCTAAGCTTCAGATTACAAGTCATCGTACCCCAAACCGACACAGGTGGTCGGGTAGAGAATACCAAGGCGCTTGAGAGAACTCGGGTGAAGGAACTAGGCAAAATAGAACCGTAACTTCGGGAGAAGGTTCGCTCTTGATGGTGAAGTCCCTTGCGGATGGAGCTGTCGGGAGTCGCAGTGACCAGATGGCTGGGACTGTTTATCAAAAACACAGCACTCTGCAAACACGAAAGTGGACGTATAGGGTGTGACACCTGCCCGGTGCCGGAAGGTTAATTGATGGGGTTA
>NZ_CAWMFQ010000358.1:0-13050 GCF_963866995.1 Aeromonas sp. ZOR0002
TTGATTAAAAGTCAACTGCTCTACCGACTGAGCTAACGACCCTCACCACGACCAGCGCCGACTGCATTACTGCTCCGGCTCTGACGGCGGCCTATATTACGGATTTATCATCCTGGCGCAATAGAAAAATCTTAAATTAAATCTGATTGTTCACTGCGCATACAAAGCACGGCGGTATTTACAAGAGTGTTACGAAAACAGTGACATGCAGCAATGTCACAGCTTGGCCAGACTCTGTTTGGCCAGCTGGGCCGGCGAGGTGTTGGGGTAACCCTTGATCACCTGCTCATAGAAGGCCTTGGCCTCTGCTTTTTTGCCGTCAAGCTGGGCGAGCATGCCGAGTTTCAGCAGGGCATCGGCCCGCTTGGGTGACTTGCTGTATTTGTTCGCCACCGTGGAGAACTGGCTCGCGGCCCCCGCCCTGTCGCCCTTGTTGAACATCAGCTGGCCAAGCCAGTAGTGGGCATTGGGAACATAGCTGGAGTTCGGGAACTGCTTGATGAACCCTTCGAAGGCAGGAATGGCCTTGTCGTAGTTCTTCTCCTTGAGCACCATGTTCACGGCCGCGTCGTAGGCCTGGTTCTCATCCTGGTTGGTGGAGTAGTTGGCAGCCGCGGCAGGAGGCGTTGCAGCACCTGCAGCAGGTGTTGCGGGCGCGGCGGCAGGCTGGCTGTTGGCCACCTTGTCGAGCTCTTGGTAGAGTTGGCGCTGGCGCTCCTGGGACTGCTCCATCTGGTAGGTCTGCTGTTCCAGCTGACCACGCAGCTCGGAGACCTCCCCTTGCAGGGAGTCGACCTGTTGCTGCAGTTCGGCCTGCAGACGCAGACGGGCGTTGAGGGTACGCTCCAGCAGAGCAACCCGGTCTTCCAGGCTGCCGGTCGGTACGATGGCACCATTGTTGCCGCTCAGCACCACGCCGCTGCTGCCAGAATCCCCGCTCAGATCGCTCACGGGTGCTGCCGCTTGCGCATTCAAAGCAACCAACACGGCCAGCGCAACACCAGCTTGCTTGTACACAGATTTCATTCGGATCAAACCTTAGCGTTTAGTGCAAATAAAACGGCCAGCGCATAGTCGCTCGCTGATACAGATTTCATTCGGATCAAACCTTGACGTTTAGTGCAAATAAAACGGCCATCGAAATGGCCGCTTGCATATAAACGAACTTCGTTCGACTCAAACCTTAGTAAACCAGGACCGCACGGCGGTTCTTGGCAAAGGCTTCCTCGGTGTGGGACAGATCCAGCGGCTTCTCTTCGCCATAGCTGACGATGGAGAGCTGCTCGGCCTGCACACCCAGGGTTTGCAGATACTTGGCAACAGCCTTGGCACGACGCTCACCCAGCGCGATGTTGTATTCCGGCGTACCGCGCTCGTCGGCGTGGCCTTCGATCAGTACCTTGACGCTCGGACGTTCACGCAGGTAGCTGGCGTGGGCATCCAGCAGGTCGGCGTACTGACCCTGAATGTCGTAACCATCGTACGGGAAGTAGATCACGTTGTCGCGTTGCAGCGCTTCGAACTTCTGACGCATCTGCTCTTCCGGGGACAACATGCCGTTGGCGCCGCCGGTTTGTACACCGCCCATGCCGTCGGTCATGCCGGACTCGGCGCCAGCGGCGTCGGAGTCGGAAGAGGAGCTACAGGCAGCCAGGGTGAACAGTGGCAGTGCGATGGCCAGACCCTTGAGCAGTTTATTGAGTTGCATGCTATTTCCTTAAACCTTTATAACAAAACAAAAAACAATCGATTTTTATCAATTCAAGAAGGGCGACCAAGCTGGTGCACGAATTTCACCGCTACTGGTCGGAAGCACTGCCTTGAAGCGACCGTCGGTCGACACCAATGCAAGACTCTTACGACCCTGATAGATGGTGGCATAAATGATCATGCTGCCATTGGGAGCCACACTTGGCGATTCATCCAGAGCACTCTGGGTCAGTACCAGCATGGCTCCATTTTCCATATCCTGGCGAGCGATGCGATATTGTCCCTGAACCCGGGTCACCATCACCATGGACTTGCCGTCCGGTGTGATGGATGCCCCCTGGTTGGAATCCCCTTCCCAGGTCATCCGGCGAGTCATGCCAGTCGCCAAATTTACGCTATAAATCTGGGGTTTGCCACCACGTTCAGAGGTGAACAGCAAAGTTTGACCGTCCGGCATCCAGGAGGGTTCGGTGTCGATGGTTCGGTTATTTGTGACTCGAGTGAGTTGCTTGCTAGCAACATCAACGACATAGATGTCAGGCTGTCCATCTTTGGACAGAACAATAGCCAAACGACGACCATCTGGAGACCACTCCGGCGCACCGTTGATGCCACGGAAGCTGGTGATCAGACTGCGCTGCTGGGTGTAGATGTCCTGCACATAGATCTCGGACTTCTGGTTCTCGAAGCTCACGTAAGCCAGCTTGCTGCCATCCGGCGACCAGGCCGGGGACATCAGGGGTTCACGGGAGCGCAGCAGAGTCTTCTCGTTGTAGCCGTCGTAGTCGGAGATCCGCAGCTGATACGGGAACTGGGTGCCCTGCTGCACGGAGACATAGGCCAGACGAGTCAGGAAGGCACCACGCTCACCGGTCAGACGCTCGTAGACGATGTCGGAGATGCGGTGGGCAAACTGGCGCATCTGGGCACCCGGGATGGTCGCCATGCGGCTGTCCAGGATGTAACCGTTCGCTTCACCGCCCTGAGTCTTGGCCAGCTGGCCTTTCAGGACGTCGACCAGCTCGAAGTTGATCTTGTAGGTGCCATCACCCACGGCGGCGATGGAGCCGACCACCACGGCTTCGACCCCCTGGGAAGCCCAGGGTGCGAAGTTGATCTCGCCGCTGGTGCTCGGCGTCTGCGGCATCTGGCCACGGGCCAGCGGCTTGAACTTGCCGCTGCGCATCAGGTCGTTGGAGACCACTTCAGCGATGTCCTGCGGCAACTGGCCATTGCCCTCCCACTTGAAGGGGGCGATGGCGATGGGGCGCGCACTGTCGATACCGCCGGTGATGACGATGTCCAAGGCCGCCTGAGCGCTCTGGCCTAGCAGAAGGCAGCCAACCAAAGCAAAAAACACTTTTCTTATCATGGCTTAAATACTCTGTTCCAAAAAAATGAGAGGTGAAATCCCTTTATCAGCAGATGCTGCCAACCACGGTCATTGACCCCGTTCTATCACGCTTAGATGCTCGGTTCTAACTTGAGGTTAAACTCCTTCAACATCTCGAATGCCGCCGGATCCTTCGGCACCGGCAACTGGTTGGCCTTCAGAACCGCCGCCTTGCCGGAGCGACAGACCGCCGGATCACCCTGACCGTTGTCCACCGAGATGACGAAGCCGCTACTGGCCAACTTGACACCGATAGTACATGTTTTGCCCCGCATGGTGGGATCCAAAATCATGTAGCGCTCGACCGTGGCCTTGATGAGGGCGGCATACTTGTCGACCTCACCCTTGGCGGCTGCCGATGCGGCCTGACTGCGCGCATTGGCCTCGGCGGCCAGCTGCTGCTCCATCATGGCTTCCATCTCTTTTTGCAACTTGGCCTCTTCGGCCGCCTTGCGCTTGCGCTCCGCCTCAATCTTGGCCTTTCTGTCGGCCTCGGCCTTCGCCTTCTTCTCTGCGTCAGCTTTTGCCTTCTTGTCAGCCTCTTCCTTCGCCTTCTTCTCGGCCTCGGCCTTGGCTTTCTTCTCGGCTTCCGCCTTCGCCTTTTTCTCGGCTTCGGCCTTGGCCTTCTTCTCGGCTTCCGCTTTCTTGGCCTTGGCCTCTTCCGCCTTGGCTTTCTCTTCAGCCTGCTTCTTCTCCAGCTCTTCTTTTTTCTTCTTGAGCGCCAGCGCCTTGGCCTCTTCCGCCGCCTTGCGTTCGGCTTCGGCCTTCTTGGTCTTCTGCTCTTCCAGCTTGCGGGCTTCCTCGGCTTTCTGGGCCTTCTCTTCCGCCTGCTTCTGTTCAGCCTCTTTCTTCTGCTTGTCGGCTTCGGCCTTGCGGGTCGCCTCTTCGGCCTGCTTGCGCTTGGTCTCGGCGATACGCAGACGCTCCTGCTCCTGTGCCAGCTCGCGTTTGACGCGCTCAGCGTCTTCCTTGTCCTTCTGCTGCTGTGCAGCCTTGGGCTGGGCCTGCTTCTGCTGCTGGACCTGCTGCATTTGCTGCTCCAGCATTTCGCTGTCCATCATGACCGCATTGACGATCTGTCCCTTGGACTCGGGGCGCTTGGGTTTGCTGAAGTCGACACCGACCAGCAGGATGATGCCGATGATCAGATGCAGCAGCAGCGACGCGACGAGATAACCGGAAATACCACGCTTCACATCCATCTCCGTCAGTTCACCGGATCCGTCATCAGACCAACCTGAGGCACACCGGCTTTCTTGAGGGCCACCATCAGCAGGATCACCTCCTCGTAGCGCACGGACTTGTCACCGGCGACCACCACGGGCGCGTTCTGGTTGATGGCCAGATAGCCCATGGCCTTCTCGGTGATGTACTGCTGCATCGCCTCGGGGGTGCCGCTCGGTACGGGTTCGTCATCCGCCTCGCCGGCCTTGATGACGTACTCACCCTCGGTATTGACGCTGACGATGAAAGGCGGCTTGGAGTCTTCCGGCAACTGCTCGGACTCCGCCTGGGGCAGGTCGACCTTGACCCCCTGCGTGATCACGGGCGTGACCGCCATGAAGATGATGAGCAGCACCAGCATGACGTCGATATAGGGCACCACGTTGATCTCGGCGACCTTCTTGCGTTTGAGCCGCTGATAGGTTTGCATTACTTCTCACCCTGCTGTGCGATTTGGCGGTTCAGAATGGTGGTGAACTCGTCCATGAAGTTGGCGTAGGCGTTTTCCAGCCGTTCGACCTTGTTGGTGAAGCGGTTGTAGAAGATAACGGCCGGGATGGCGGCAAACAGACCCATGGCGGTGGCGATCAGCGCCTCCGCGATACCCGGTGCCACCATCTGCAGGGTCGCCTGCTGAACCTGACCCAGAGCGATAAAGGCGTTCATGATCCCCCAGACGGTACCGAACAGACCGATATAGGGGCTGATGGAGCCGATGGTCGCCAAGACCGGCAGGTTGGACTCGAGATCGTCCACTGCACGGGACAGAGAGACCCGCATGGCGCGATAGGTACCGTCCATCACCGCATCCTGACCGCGGGCACCGGCCTTGAGCAGGCGGGCATACTCCTTGAAGCCGGAGTAGAAGATGTCTTCCATGCCTTCGATGTCGTCACGACGGGAGGAGGACTCCTGGTAGAGACGATTGAGGTCGACCCCGGACCAGAATCTGTCTTCAAACTGCTCCGAGGCGAGGTTGGCCGCCTTGATGGCCTTGGAGCGCTGGATGATCAGCGCCCAGGAGACGACCGACATGCCCATCAGGGTCATCATGACCAGTTTCACCAACAGACTGGCTTGCCAGAACAGGCCAATAAACGAAATTTCAGCGTGCACTTAACAGCACTCCCTTGATTTTTTCAGGTATTGCAACAGGTTTCATTTGCGGATGACTGACACAGGCGATCTGTACCATGGCCTGAGTGATCAGCCGTCCATCAGCCGCCAGGATCTGCTGTGAAAAACGCATGGAAGCGCGTTTCACTTCAGTTACTTGCGTCATTACGGTCAGCAGTTCATTGAAGCGGGCCGCCGCGCGGAAGTCGATTTCGGTGCGACTCACCACAAACGCGATCCCCGCCTGCAGCAGGACATCCTGTTCGATGCCGCCTGCGCGCAGGAATTCGGTGCGGGCCCGTTCCATAAACTTGAGATAATTGGCGTTGTAGACGATGCCTCCGGCATCCGTGTCTTCGTAGTAGACACGCACCGGAAACTCAGAGACTTCCCCCATAAAAATCTGTGATCCATTCGACAGTCAGATGGGGGGCTATCATAGCGCAGGGCTGAATAGGAAAGAAGCAGGGGGAGACAGGGAAATCCCGTCTCTTCCTGTTTTTTATGGCGTGCTGCGGCGCCGACAGGCCGAAGACCACAGGGCTGTCAGCATCGCAAGAAAAGCGGAAAAGAGAAGTGGCTGCGAGCGGCGTGACAAGCGAGGTTCTGTCGCTCTGACCGGGCGATGGCACGCCCGTCAAAAAAGAAGAAGGAGGTGGGCTGATGCCGACCTCCTTCATCATTTATGGCAGGTAGTAGCTGCTGGTCAGCCAGAGCCCGCAGAGCAGGCTGGGCAGGGCGAGCCAGGGGAAGAACAGCACGCGACCCACCAGGCTGCGCGGGTGAAACCCCAGTCCATGCATGACACCGCAACAGACCGCCCACATCAGCCAGGGCGCAAGCCAGAGGCCGTGCTCACTGGTGTTGGCCGCGACCAGGTTGGGCGCCTGCAAGATGGCGACAGCCAGCAGGGCCCCCGCCAGCAGCATCAGACCTTGCCATGGCTGGCGCTCCAGAGGAGCAGCCAGCCGGGCGAGCCTGTCACTTGTCTTCATCAATCTGACGATCCAGGTTCTCGGTGTGCTCCAGCCAGAGCGCATTGATAATCCCAAACGCACAGGCCAGCAGCAGCCCCAGGATCCAGGTGAAATACCACATATCAGGGCACCTTCTTAGTAGAGCGATTGTTGGTTGTCTTCGATGTGCTTGTTACTCACCCGGCCGAACATCTTGATGTAGGTCCAGATGGTGTAAGCCAGCACGGTCGGCACGAAGACGACTGCGACTACCGTCATCACCTTGAGGGTGTTGAAGGAGGCGGTGGAATCCCACATGGTCAGGCTCTGGGACGGCTCGAGGCTCGAGGGCATCACGAACGGGAACATGGAGAAGCCCGCGGTCAGGATGATGCCGGCGATGGCCAGGGAGGAGAACAGGAACGCCACCCACCCCTTGTCCAGCTTGGCCGCCACGGCGGTCAGCAGACACATCACCAGACCCAGCACGGGCGCAGCAATCATCCAGGGATAGAGGCTGTAGTTCTGCATCCAGGCACCGGCCTGCACCACCACTTCCTTGTGAAGGGGGTTGGTGACGGCGTCGGTGGCGACGGAGCCCACAATCACATAACCATCCATGCCGCTCACCCAGACACCGGCCAGGGCGAACAGCACCAGGGTCAGCAGGGAGAAGATCATGGCGGCGGTGCGAGAGCGCGCCAGCACTTCACCTTCGGTCTTCATCATCAGCCAGGTTGCACCCTGGGTGATGATCATGAAGAGGCTCACCAGACCGGCCAGCAGGCCGAACGGATTGAGCAGGCCGAAGAAGTTGCCGTGATAGGTCATCATCAGGAACTGGTTGAAGCTGAACGGTACGCCTTGCAGCAGGTTGCCGAACGCCACCCCGAAGATGACAGGGGGAATGGCGCTACCGGCAAACAGAGCCCAGTCCCAGTTGGAGCGCCACTTGGCGTCTTCCTGCAGGGAGCGGTACTTGAAGCCGACCGGACGGAAGAACAGCGCCATCAGGGTCAGGATCATGGCGATGTAGAAGCCGGAGAAGGCCGCCGCATAGACCATGGGCCAGGCGGCGAAGAGGGCGCCACCGGCGGTCACCAGCCAGACCTGGTTGCCTTCCCAGTGCGGCCCCATGGTGTTGAGCATCACGCGACGCTCCACATCCTTCTTGCCGACGAAGGGGAGCAGGGCGCCCACCCCCATATCGAAACCGTCGGTGATGGCAAACCCGATCAGCAGCACGCCGACCAGCACCCACCAGACCAGACGCAACAGTTCGTAATCAAACATGGGTCACTCTCCTTATGCCTTGCTCTGTTCGAAGTGGTACTTGCCCGTCTTCAGGCTGCTTGGGCCCAGGCGCGCATACTTGAACATCAGGTACATATCGATGATCAGCAGTACGGTGTAGAACAGGAAGATCCCGATCAGAGAGAACCAGATCTCGGACGCAGGAATGTTGGATGCAGAGACATAAGTCGGCAGCATCTCGGCGATGGTCCAGGGTTGACGACCATATTCAGCGACAAACCAGCCCGCCTCGATGGCGATCCAGGGCAGCGGAATGCCGTACAGCAGTGCCTTGAGCAGCCACTTGCGCTCGCCGATCTTGTGGCGGGTGCTGTCATAGAAAGCCAGACCGATCAGCACCAGCATCAGGATGCCGCAGGCGACCATGATGCGGAAGGCGAAGAACAGCGGCAGTACCTGCGGGATGGAGTCATCCACGGCAGCCTTGATCTGCTCGTCGGTGGCGTCGGTCACGTTGGGGGTGTAACGCTTGAGCAGCAGACCGTAGCCCAGATCCTGCTTCACTTCGTCGAAGCGGGCGCGGGTATCGTCGGACTTGTCACCGGATTGCAGCTTGGTCAGCAGGTCGTAGGCGGTCATGCCGTTGCGCACGCGCAGCTCATGCTCGCTCTTGAGATCCTTGAGACCAGTCACCTGACCGTCCAGGGAACGGGTGGCGATGATGCCGAGGGCATAGGGGATCTTGATAGCGTAGTCGGTGCGCATCTCCTCCTGGTTCGGGATCCCGAACAGGGTAAAGGATGCCGGAGCCGGCTCCGTGTTCCACTCGGCCTCGATGGCCGCCAGTTTCACCTTCTGCACTTCCCCGGTCTCGTAGCCGGACTCGTCACCCAGCACCAGCACGGAGAGGATGGAGGCCATGCCGAACGCGGCCGCGATGGCGAAGGAGCGACGAGCGAATGCCACATCACGATTCTTCAGCAGGTAATAGGAGGAGATCCCGAGCACGAACATGGCGCCCGTGGTATAGCCTGCCGCCACGGTGTGGACGAACTTGACCTGGGCAACCGGGTTGAACACCAGGTCGGCGAAGCTCACCATCTCCATGCGCATGGATTCGAAGTTGAACTCGGCACCCACCGGGTTCTGCATCCAGCCGTTGGCGACCAGGATCCACAGTGCGGAGAGGTTGGTCCCGAGCGCCATCAGCCAGGTAGCCGCCAGGTGCTGGCGCTTGCTGAGACGATCCCAACCAAAGAAGAACATACCGACGAAGGTGGACTCCAGGAAGAAGGCCATCAAGCCTTCGATGGCCAGCGGGGCCCCGAAGATGTCGCCGACATAGTGGGAGTAGTAAGCCCAGTTGGTACCGAACTGAAACTCCATGGTGAGCCCGGTGGTAACCCCGAGGGCAAAGTTGATACCGAACAACTTGCCCCAGAACTTGGTCATGTCCCGGTACACTGTGTTGTTGGTCATCACATAGACAGACTCCATGATCGCCAGGATGAAGGCCATCCCCAGCGTCAAGGGTACAAACAGGAAGTGATAAAGGGCCGTCGCAGCAAATTGGAACCGCGATAGGTCTACCACATGCTCAGCAATCATGATGTTTCCTCACCGATTATTGGCACGGCTATTTTAAGTTTTAAGGACAAAGCTTCCATTGGAAGTCCCCGAACGGTCGGTCACCCCTCGCGGACTGACCGGATTCGACTGCCACCACATTAACAACAAGGCAATATACAGGAACAAAAAAAGCTAATGTTTAACATCTAATAAACAATAACCAGGGTTCTATTCCCGCCTATAATGATCGCTGTTTTATATCACCTTTATTTGATTGAAATCAATGTAAAACCACCCTCAATACATGTTTTTTCAAGGTAACTTATGGGGCTTTTCCCATTAATTATGGGAGCTTCATCACAAAAAACGCCAAGCCGTAAATAATTGATTTAAATCAATTTTATGACACATCAAAATAGTTTCAATTCTGTTAAACAAATACGCAACCCCGGAAATAAAGCCCTCGCATCTCGATTATTTCAATAAATGGCTAGGCTCATCCAAAAATCAATTTAAACCCAGTAAAAACACATGTTTATGCGGATTGACACCCCCACCAAAATCATTAGTTTATCTAATCAAAAGCCCATAGATTTTCTTGTTTGCCCCACCCGGAAAGAGCTCCTACAATGCGCCTCGCAGTGAGGGCATACCTCTGAATACAGGCCGGTCATTCCGGGTTCCCGGTACGTATTCGATGAACATTTCGAACCTGTTTGTTGGGATTAATGATGAAAAAGTTTGTTGCCAAGACCATCCGTTACTACAAGCTTTCTTTCGTTCAACTCTATCAAATGAACCGACTCTGAAGCCTCGCGACGGCTCCTCTGTTTTTTCCCGACCGGTCTGCAGACGCGCTCACTGTCTGTGAACATCCATCCTGAATTGTCTTTGCCCACCGCCTGTGCCGTGGGCTTTTTTTTGCCCGCAAAACAAAAAGCCGCCTCAAGGGCGGCTTTTTGGTTCATATCGCAACGTCTACTGATCTGCCGGTCGTTCCAGGCCAAAGTGTGCGTAGGCTCTCTGAGTTGCGATCCGCCCTCTGGGTGTACGTTGCAGATAGCCTTGCTGGATCAGATAAGGTTCCAGCACGTCTTCTATGGTGTCCTTCTCCTCACCGATGGCGGCGGCCAAGTTGTCGAGCCCGACTGGCCCCCCCATAAACTTGTCGATGACGGCCAACAATAGCTTGCGATCCATGAAGTCGAAACCTTCGTTGTCCACGTCCAGCATGTCCATGGCACGGGCCGCAATGGGTCCGTCAATTC
Organism: Aeromonas sp. ZOR0002; assembly: GCF_963866995.1. Classification (NCBI taxonomy): domain Bacteria; kingdom Pseudomonadati; phylum Pseudomonadota; class Gammaproteobacteria; order Aeromonadales; family Aeromonadaceae; genus Aeromonas; species Aeromonas sp. ZOR0002. The sequence continues at coordinate 10,491 of NZ_CAWMFQ010000358.1, forward strand.
GCCCGTCAGACTTCACCTGGGCAAAATCTCGTACCCGCCTTAACAAACGGTTAGCAATCCGCGGTGTCCCCCGGGAGCGACGGGCTACCTCGAGAGCGCCGTCTTCCGTCATGTCGAGCCCGAGGCAGCGGGCGCTGCGAGAGACGATGTCGGTCAGGTCCTTGACGTTGTAAAACTCGAGGCGCTGCACGATACCAAACCGATCTCGCAGGGGGCTGGTGAGGGAGCCGGCCCGGGTGGTGGCACCGATCAGGGTGAAGGGAGGGAGATCGAGCTTGATGGAGCGGGCCGCCGGCCCCTCCCCTATCATGATGTCGAGCTGGTAGTCCTCCATGGCCGGATAGAGCACCTCCTCCACCACCGGGCTGAGACGGTGGATCTCGTCGATGAAGAGCACATCGTTCGGTTCCAGGTTGGTGAGGAGCGCCGCCAGATCGCCGGCCTTCTCCAGCACGGGGCCCGAGGTGGTCTTGATGTTGACCCCCATCTCGTTGGCGACGATGTTGGCCAGCGTGGTCTTGCCAAGGCCGGGAGGCCCGAAGATCAGCAGATGATCGAGGGCCTCCCCGCGCTGGCGGGCGGCCTCGATGAAGATCTCCATCTGATCGCAGACATGATCCTGTCCGGTGTAATCGGCCAGCTTTCTGGGCCGGATGGCCCGATCGATGATCTCGTCCTCACGGGCGGCACCGGCCGAGATGAGGCGATCCGCTTCAATCATTGTCTACCTCACACCAGGCTGCGCAGGGATTCACGAATGATCTCCTCTACCGACATGCCGTCGGCGGCCACCTTGCTGACGATCTGGCTGGCCTGCTGCGGCTTGTAGCCGAGGGCCACCAGTGCACTGGCCGCCTCCTCGCTCGCATCCGGGGCACGCAGCGGGCTCTCTTTCGCGGGCAGGGTGATTTCGGCCGGGGAGAAGAGATCGTGGCTGACCCAGCCCTTGAGGCGGTCTTTCATCTCCACCACCAGGCGCTCGGCGGTCTTCTTGCCCACGCCGGGCAACTTGACCAGGGAGCTTATCTCCTCGCGCTCGACGCTCATCACAAACTGGGTGGCCGTCATGCCGGAGAGAATGGCCAGGGCCAGCTTGGGGCCGACCCCGTTGGTCTTGATCAGCTCGCGAAACAGCGCCCGCTCCTGTTTGTGGTTGAAGCCGTAGAGCAGCTGGGCATCTTCACGCACCACGAAGTGGGTGTGAATGACGGCCTCCTTCCCGAGTTCGGGCAGATCATAGAAGCAGCTCATGGGCATATGAACCTCATATCCCACCCCTCCGACTTCCAGCAACACCTCGGGGGGTTGCTTCTCGATGATGACGCCTCTCAAGCGACCGATCATGTTCTTTTCCTCGCCACGCAGACTCTCGCAAATTGGGTCATAGCATAAAGAATAACTGGATAAGTATCCAGCATAGGTCCATGCAGATCATGGGATGACCCGCTCTTCATACCCGTCCATTTCCCTCGTTGAGAACACTGTCTGTCACTTTATTTTCCATCGGGGATGGCACATCTTCGTCATTGATTGAACACTGAAATGGTCTTGTTCGGCACCAGGGAAGGCTTGAGTCATGAAAATCGTCACCACATCCAACCTCGGACTCACCATTCTGCTCGGCTGCACCCTGGGCATGGGGGCGATCGGCTGGTATGGCAGCCAGCGGCTGGCTGATCTGCTCTCCTACGTCCTGGGTGCCGCCTGGCAGACGGCAGATGGTGCCATGGAGGGCTCCATCGAACTCGGCAACCAGTCGCTCTATATCCAGAAAATGCTCTCGGGGATCCCCCTCGACGCACCAGAGCTGCAACGGGCAAAAGAGGCGGCCAGCGACGCTTTGCGCCGGGTGGAGCAAGGCGGGCTCATCGATGCGGCAGCCATCACCACGCTGAAGCAGCATGAGCAGACCTATCAGCAAGAGCAGGCACAGCTGCTGACTCTCTATCGCACCTTCACGAGCGCCGATGAGGCGCTGCGTGCCAGTTCTGAACGCATGTCACGCCTCTCGACCAGGCTGGAGGTGATCGGTGACGAGGCCGTCGAGAGCCTCACCCGCTCACCGGATCAGGCCATCAGCTGGAACGGCGGCCTCGCGACCCGCTGGCAGGCGGCCGATGGCGGCATGGAGGCCAACATCGGATTCTTGCGCCAGCTCTATGCGCTGGAGAAGATGCAGAGCGAAGGCCCTACTCCTGCCATCCAGGCCGAGCTGGCACAAGCCACCCGCTTCTATCAGGACGCGGTTGACGGCATGCTGGCAACCGGCCAGTTCGATGTGCCCGGTGACGGGGAGTTTGCAGGCCAAATGCTCTCCACCCAGTATCGTGCCCTGCAAGCCGACAATACCCGCCTGATCCGTGAATGGACCACAGCCCTGAGCGCTTATCAGAACCAGTTGGCCCGTTACGAACACAGTGCCGACCAGCTCAGGCTGGCGCTGGTCGAGGTCGAGGCCCAGGGGGACGCCACCGTCGAGGATCAGGTTCACCAGCTCAACGCCATCATCGACTACACCAAGGGACTCATCCTGGGGGGCTTGCTGCTCAGCCTACTGTGA
>NZ_CAWMFQ010000359.1:0-5386 GCF_963866995.1 Aeromonas sp. ZOR0002
AGCCGTTGGGGCGCCCCAGCAGCTCGCTCACCCACTGGCCGGTGGCGGCCAGCTGGTCGAGGTCGACGCCGGTGCTCATGCCAAGGCCGTGCAGCAGATAGACCACCTCTTCCGACGCCACATTACCGGAGGCGCCGGGGGCATAGGGGCAGCCGCCGAGCCCGGCCACCGAGCAGTCGATGGTGCGAATGCCGCGCTCCAGCGCCGGCAGCAGGTTGGCCAGCCCCTGGCCGTAGGTGCCGTGAAGATGAACCGCAAGCCGGCCCGCCGGGATCTCGTGCAGCACCGCATCCAGCATGGGAGCCACCGTGCCCGGGGTGCCGACGCCGATGGTGTCGCCGAGGGATATCTCGTGGCAGCCCAGATCCAGCAGCCGCTCGGCCAGGGCGGCGACCCGTTTCGGGCGGGTCGGGCCGTCGAACGGGCAGGCGATGACGGTGGAGAGGTAGCCGCGCACCTTGATGCCGAGGCTGCGCGCTTCCTGCACCAGGGGGGCGAAGCGCACCAGGGACTCTTCCACGCTGATGCCGATGTTGGCCCGGGTGAAGCCGTCCGAGCAGGCGGTGAAGAGGCCTATCTCGTCGGCGCGTGCGGCGATGGCGGCCTGCAGACCCTGCAGATTGGGCACCAGGGCACCATAGCGGGTCGGCCCCCTGCGCGGCAGGGCGTTGAAGAGTGCGGCGGAATCCGCCATCTGCGGCACCTTTTTGGGCGACACGAAGGCCCCCACCTCGATGCGCTGCAACCCGCTCTCGGCCAGGCGGGCGATGAACGCCAGCCGCTGCGCCAGGGAGAGGGTGGCGGTCTCATTTTGCAGGCCGTCCCGCGGCCCCATCTCCACCAGGCTGACCTTGTCGTCCCGGTTCTCGTGCGTGTGGCTCATGGGCACTCCTCCTGCGCGGTATGGTCCTCGGCAAAGCGCACCAGCACGGCGCCCTGGCTCACCTGTTCCCCCTGGCGGCACTGCAGGGCCTCAATCACCCCGTCCCGGTCGGCCTTGAGGACGTGCTCCATCTTCATCGCCTCCAGCACCAGCAGGGGTTGCCCCTTGCTGACCGGCTGGCCGGTCTCGACCTGCAGCGCCACCACGATGCCGTGCATGGGGGCCAGGATGCCCGGGACATGGCTCGTGTCATGATCATGGTGGAGCTGATGATGCTGATCATCGAGCGAGAAGCGGATGCGTCTGCCCGCCAGGTGCAGCAAATAGGCACCCTCGCCGAGGGGCTGCACCGGATAGCGCTGCCAATGTCCACCCTGGCACAGGCGGATCTGATCTGACCCGAGTTCAAACGGGATCTGCTCGCCCTGCCAGAGCAGGGCGCCCCCTCGCTCGGCGAGGGTGAGAGTGCGGGTCTCCTCGCCGATGCGCACCGTGGCGCAAAAGCGGCGGGTGGGGCCCAGCCGAAAGCCTGTGGCCTGCTGCCAGGGGGAGGCATCGCGCTCGCAAGTGGCGAGCCAGAGGGTGGCGAGGGGCCAGGCGAGCGCCGGAACGGGCAGGGTGTCGGTGGGAATGGGCCACTGGGTGTGGTGGTCCATGGCCAATACTTCTGGTTCTTCGCACAGGCGTTGCAGGAGCGGACCGTTGTGCACCAAGGGGCCGAGTTCCAGTGTCGCCAGGGCATCGGCCAGGGTGGCAAAGGCCTCGCTGCGGCTCGGTGCGTGGGCGACGAGCTTGGCGATCATGGGGTCGTAATAGGGGCTCACCCCATCGCCGGCGGTGACGCCGGTGTCGATGCGCACCCCCTTGGGCCAGGTGAGCCAGTGGATGGGGCCGCTCGCGGGCAGAAAACCGGCGGCCACGTCCTCGGCGTAGAGGCGCGCCTCCACCGCGTGGCCGCGCAGCACCACTTCATCCTGGGTGAGGGGCAGCGGTTTGCCCTCGGCCACCGCCAGCTGCCAGGCCACCAGATCCTGGCCTGTGATGGCTTCGGTAACCGGATGCTCCACCTGCAACCGGGTGTTCATCTCCATGAAGAAGAACTCCTCCTTGCAGAGCAGAAACTCGATGGTGCCGGCCCCCTGATAGTGGATGGCCTTGGCCGCCGCCACGGCCGCCTCGCCCATGGCGCGGCGCAGGGCAGGGGAGATGTCGGGGGCGGGGGCCTCCTCGATCACCTTCTGGTGGCGGCGCTGCAAGGAGCAGTCCCTGTCCCCCAGATAGATGGCGTTGCCGAGGGTATCGGCAAACACCTGCACCTCCACGTGACGGGCGCGGGGGAGATAGCGCTCCAGCAGCACATGGTCGTCGCCAAAGGCGGCACTCGCCTCCCGCTTGACTGCCGCCAGGGCGTCGTCAAAGTCGGCCAGCTGATCGACCCGGCGCATCCCCTTGCCACCGCCGCCGCTGGCCGCCTTGATAAGGAGCGGGAAGCCCACCAGGCTCGCCTGATCGCGCAAAAAATCGGGGTGCTGATCCGCGCCGTGATAACCGGGTAGCACGGGGACGCCGGCTGCCTGCATCAGCCCCTTGGCCCCCGACTTGTCCCCCATGGCGAGGATGGCGGCGCCGCTTGGGCCGACAAAGCGCACGCCCCGCTGCTCGCAGGCGGTGGCAAAGTCGCTGTTCTCGGACAGGAAACCGTAGCCCGGGTGGATGGCGTCGGCATCCGCCTCTTTGGCAATCTTGAGCACCTTGCCGGTGTCGAGGTAGCTCTCCCGGGCGGGGGCCGGCCCCAGATGCCAGGCCTCGTCGGCTTCACGCACATGCATGGCGCGGGCGTCGGCGTCCGAGTAGAGGGCGATGGTGTGAATGCCGAGGCGCCGTGCTGTCTTGATGATGCGCACGGCGATTTCACCGCGATTGGCGATCAGCAGGCGCTTGATGGGAGTGTGATGGGTCATGCTGGCTCCCTGCTGTTCAAGGTGCACAAGTGCGAAGCGTGTTGATCCACACTCCCGTTATATTGACCAAAGTTGGCGATCAGCCGGCGCTTGATGGGGTGGTATTGAGTCATGCTTCGTCCTTGAAACGGGGGCGCCAGGTTGGGGGGCGTTTGTCGAAGAAGGCCTGGATCCCCTCCTGGGCCTCGAGACCGACCCGTACCCGGGCGATGGTCTCGACGGTCTGCTCTTCGTGCTGGTGGCCTGGGCGCCCTTCGAGGGCGGCCAGCAGCCGCTTGGTCTCCTTCATCGCCTGGGGGCCGTTGCGACATAACCGCAGGGCCATGGCGCGTCCCTCCGCCAGCAACTGATCAGGCTGGCTGAGCCTGTGCACCACGTTGAGTCGGCAGGCGGTGATGGCATCGAAGGGCTCCGCGCTCAGCATGTAGCGGCGGGCCTGGCGCATCCCCATGGCGCGCACCACGTAGGGGCTGATCACCGCAGGCACCAGTCCCAGGGTCACCTCGGAGAGGCAGAAGCGGGCATTTTCGCTGGCCAGCACGATGTCGCAGGCGCAGACAAGGCCTAAGGCTCCGCCGTAGGCGGCCCCCTGCACCAGGGCCACCGTGGGGAAGGGCAGCTCGTCCAGTGCCTGCATCAGGTGGGCCAGCACCCGGGCGTCCTCGCGATTCTTGTCAAAGGCGCGGGGGTCGAACGCCTCCCCGGCCATCTTGCGCATCCACTCGAGATCGGCGCCCGCGCAAAAATGCGGCCCCTCGGCGCGCAGCAGCAGCACGTGGGGGCGGTCGGCCAGCGGCTGGCCGTGGGCCAACTCGTCGAGACAGTCGAGCAGCCCCTGCATCAGGTCGGCATCGAGGGCGTTGTGGCGGGCCGGGCGGGCGAGCACCAGCTCGATCACCGGGCCGTGGCGCTCCAGGCGAAAATGGGCAAGGGGATCGTTGAAGAGCGGGTCTGACATATGAACTCCTTACATCCGGAAGATGCCGTACTGCCCGGGGCCAAGCTCGGCCCCCTGGCAGGCCGCCAGCGCCAGGGCCAGCACGGTGCGGCTTTGGGCCGGGTCGATGACGCCGTCATCCCACAGGCGAGCACTGGCGTAATAGGGGTGACCCTGGCGCTCGTACAGCGCGATCACCGGGGCGCGAATGGCGGCCGCCTCCGGCTCGCCCAGAGTCTTGCCCTCGGCGGCGAGCTTGTCCCGGCGCACCTGCACCAGCACCCCGGCCGCCTGCTCACCCCCCATGACGGAGATGCGGCTGTTGGGCCAGCTGAACAGAAAATCCGGTTCATAGGCGCGCCCGCACATGCCGTAGTTGCCGGCACCGAAGCTGCCGCCGACGATCAGGGTGATCTTGGGCACCCGGCTGCAGGCGACGGCGGTCACCAGCTTGGCGCCGTGCTTGGCGATCCCCTCTTTCTCCGCCGTACTCCCCACCATAAAGCCGGTGATGTTTTGCAGAAACAGCAGCGGGATCCCCCGCTGGTTGCAGAGCTGGATGAAGTGGGCTCCCTTCTGGGCGCTGTCGCTGTGCAGCACGCCGTTGTTGGCGAGGATCCCCACCTGCATGCCCTCAATGCGGGAAAAACCCGTCACCAAGGTAGTGCCGAACAACGCCTTGAATTCGTCAAACACAGAGCCATCCACCAGCCGGGCGATCAATTCTCGTGCGTCATAGGGGCGCTTGAGACTGGTACCCACCAGGCCGTAGAGCTCCTCAATGGGGTAGTGCGGCTCATCATAGGAGGGTGCGGATGGGGCGGGTGACGCCGCCGTCTGGTTGTCCCCTAGGTTGCTTACCAGGGTGCGGGCGATGGCCAGGGCATGGGCATCGTCCCGGGCCATGTGATCCGCCACCCCGGAGTGGACGCAGTGCACCTCGGCGCCGCCCAAGGCTTCTGCGCTGATCTCCTCGCCGGTGGCGGCCTTGACCAGGGGCGGGCCCGCCAGAAAGAGGGTGGCCTGTTCCCTGACCATGATCGACTCGTCCGCCATGGCGGGCACGTAGGCGCCCCCGGCGGTACAGAGCCCCATCACCACCGCCAGCTGGGGGATGCTCTGGGCCGACATGCGAGCCTGGTTGTAGAAGATGCGGCCAAAATGCTCCCGGTCGGGGAACACCTCGTCCTGCATCGGCAAAAAGGCACCGCCGGAATCCACCAGATAGAGGCAGGGGAGGCGCAGCCGCTCGGCGATGGCCTGGGCACGCAGGTGCTTTTTCACCGTGAGGGGGTAGTAGGTGCCGCCCTTCACGGTGGCGTCATTCACCACCAGCATGCACAGGCGCCCAGAGACGCGGCCGATGCCGGTGATGAGGCCGGCGGCGGGCACCGGTTCGTCATAGACCTGCCAGCCCGCCAACGCCGACAGTTCGAGAAAGGGGGAACCCGGGTCCAGCAGTTGGTCGATGCGCTCGCGGGGCAGCAGCTTGCCGCGGGCTTGATGGCGGGCGTTGTTGGCCGCGCCGCCGCCCAAGGCTATCTCCTCCAGGCGGGTATTCAGATCGTCGACCAGTGCCTGCATGGCGGCCCGATTGGCCTCATA
>NZ_CAWMFQ010000360.1:0-17610 GCF_963866995.1 Aeromonas sp. ZOR0002
CCTTTTGTGGGCAACTGTCAGGTGAATACAATCTCCATACAACCTGTCCAAAGGAGTGTTATCAAGGGGCAGGACAGCAAACACTCAATGGCACACTGAATGGCATATCAGAAAAACAATCAAATGAAAAAACCCAACCTAATCAATAGGTTGGGCCTTGAATATGGCGGAGAGACAGGGATTCGAACCCTGGGTGGCATTGCTGCCACAATTGATTTCGAGTCAATCCCGTTCGGCCACTCCGGCATCTCTCCACGGGCACTCATATTGACCCAACCCTAGCCGGGAAATCAATGTAAATCTCGTTGCAGATCAGACGACTGGCGATAAAACCGCCATCCGGCGATCCCGCCCCTCCCAACGCCAGTGACTTTCACCCGGCAACGCCTCCTCGCTCACTGTCTCCACCCTGTACCCGGTTCCCGGCGGGTGAATACGGCGAGCCTGATGGGCCAGGGACACCCTGTGACGCGCTCGCCACCGCCCTCCCGGCAGTCATGGTGCCGGACTGGTAATCCCCGCGGGATTCGTTGACAATCTCTGCTCATTTTTTGGAAGGGAACCCGTCCCTCGCCCCAGCCGATAGGAACAACCATGCTCAACACTCGTATCGTCTCACTGCTGCTGGCCGCCGCCAGCCTCTGGGCCGCACCTGTCTGGTCCAACACCTATCCCCTGCCGCCAGCGGACAGCCGTCTCATCGGCGCCCTGGAAGATTACATCGTACAGCCTGGCGATCATCTGGAACTGGTCGGCAAGCATACCCGGACAGGCTTTCTGGCACTGCTCGAAGCCAATCCCGGCGTAGACCCCTATCTGCCCACCCCGGGCACCCGGCTCACTCTGCCGACCCAGATGCTGCTGCCCGACGTGCCGCGAGAAGGCATCGTCATCAACCTGCCTGAACTTCGCCTCTACTACTTCCCCAAGGGCAAGCAGGAGGTAATGGTGCTGCCCATCGGGATCGGTGACATCGGCCGCGAGACGCCGGAGATGACCACCACCGTCATCGCGAAAAATCCCAACCCGACCTGGGTGCCCGGCCCCATGGTCCGCAAGTCCTGGCTGGAACAGAAGGGGATCGATCTGCCCGCCGTGGTCCCCCCCGGCCCCGACAACCCCCTCGGCAAGTTCGCCATGCGTCTTGGCTATGGCAACAAGGACTACCTCATCCACGGCACCAACAAGGATTTCGGGGTCGGTCTGCGAGTCAGCGCGGGTTGTATCCGGCTGCGCCCGGATGACATCGAAACCCTGTTTGGTCTTGTTCCCGTCGGCACCCCGGTCCGGGTCATCAACCAGCCGGTCAAGATGGCGGTGGAACCCGACGGTCGTCGCTGGCTGGAGGTACACTCCCCCCTCTCCCGCACCGAAGCGGAGATGGCACAGGGGGCGCCGCTGGTGCTCTCCCCCGAAGCCGAGCAGTTCATCGCCGCACCCGACATCGACAGTGCCCGGGTGACCGCCCTGCTCGAGCGCAAGAGCGGGCTGCCCAAACCCGTGAGCGGCTGAAGGCCTGACCACCATGAACAGAACGGGTCATGTGATTTGCCTGTTGCTTCTGCTGCCTGGCTCCGCGGCGATGGCGGACATCCTCTGGATGCACAACGGCGATCGAGTGAGCGGGACCATAGAGGAGATCACGGACGAGCAGATCCGCATCAAGCCCGCCTACAGTCAGGCCATGACGGTCCCGCGCCACGCCATCAAACGATGGCGTCTGGACAAGCAGGAGAAACCCAAGCCGCTCACCAAGACGGGGATCCCCCTGCTGGACTCTCCTGACGAGGCCAATGCCTGGCTGCTGACGGGGAACGGGGATCTCAACATCAAGCTCAAGGAGAACACCAAGAAGACCAACAACGTCAATCTCAAGGTCTCCACCGAGTTTGCCAATCTGGACTGGCGTTACAGCCTGGATGGCGAGTACATCTACGAAACGGCGAACAACATCACCGACAGCCACGAATACAAGCTCAAACCCAAGCTCGACTTCTTCTTCGACGATCACTGGTTCCTGCGCTCTTCCGTCGACATCGATTACAACATGATCGATGCCGGCTATCTGGAGATTGACTATGCTTCCGGCCCCGGCTACCGCTTCTGGAATGACAGGCAACGCCGGCTGGAGCTCATTACACAGCTCGGTCTGGAACGGGCCTATTTCAGGCCGGAGGTGTGGAGCAATTCCGACCTGTTTGACGACAGGATCATCAATTATCCCTTCGTCAGCCTGGGGTGGGACTACCGGCAGCCCTGGACCCTCTGGGAAGAAAAATTCGAGCTGTTTGGCAAGGGCAGTTATGAAAAATTCGTCGATCAACCCTCCCCCTACCTGACCAGAAAGCAGTCCGTCAGCGGCAGCCTGGGCCTCAGGTACTATTTCAACGATCACCTGCGCCTCTCCTGGTCAAGCGAACTGGATTGGGACGATGCCTGGCTCGACTACCACGGCCTGCACAGGGATGTGAGCGAGAAGGAGTGGCGTCACCTCATCACCCTGGGAGCGAGTTTCTGACCCGCCAGAAACGACACAGGCCCACCGAAGTGGGCCTGTGTTCATGGACGCAAGACGAGCGCGTCAGAAATAGATCCGGGTGACCGACTCGATGACGCAGCCAGGGCGGCGGATCCCCTCGATCTCTATCTTGATCTCCTTGAGGAGCTCGATCCCCCCCTTGATGGGCGTGACACGCGACAGCTTTGTACGGGCGCGGATATTGCTGTCCACCTTGATGGGGTAAGGGAAGCGGACCTGCTCCAGGCCGAAATTCACCACCATGCGAGCTGTCGGGAACTCCGGCGTGCTCTCGTCCACCGAACCGGTCAACTGGGGCAGCAGGGCCAGAGTCAGGAAGCCGTGGGCAATGGTGGTCTTGAAAGGAGACTCGGCTGCCGCACGCTCGGGATCGGTGTGGATCCACTGATGATCGCCGGTCACGGTCGCGAACTGGTTGATCAACGCCTGGGTGACCTGCAACCACTCGCCCACATGGGTCTCTTCACCGATGCGGGTCTGCAACTCGGCATAGAGTGCCGCCGCTTCGCCTTCGAGCTCCACCACGGGATCCTGCGCCAGGGCAGGCTGGCCATTCGCTACCTGGGTGACTCTGGCAGCCTCTTGCTGGCGGGCATCCTGGGACTCCCCCTGCAGATCCAGCACTCTTCCCAGCAAGGGGTGAAGGTGTGCCTTTTGCTGAAACTCACGCCAGTAGTCGCGGATCGCCGGAGAGAGCCAATCCTTGAGCTCAAAGGGGTGTTGCGCCAGAATTTCGCGCTTGTGCTTCAGAAAATCGACAACTTTCATTTACCGATCCCTATTCGATTCAAAGCCTGTAAAGAGGTCTAACCAGTCCTATTTTATGAAAGTTTCATCAGCAAGTACAAAAAAATCTCGGCGTACACCTGTACCAGGCGCGAAAGTGGTCACTAACATGCGAGCAAACACGGGCAGGAAAACGATTGAATGTAAGGCTGCAAACGAATCAACATCTGAGCTGAAAAAGAGACGGGGCCCGTGTCGCCACTGAGCCCCGTCCTCGATCATCTCCCCTGGGCGGTCCACCAGCTCTTGCGCTGCTCATCGTCCAGGAAACTCCAGGCGAGGATCCGGCTCACCTTGTTGCCTTGCGCCATGTCGAGCACGCGAACCTCCCGCGCCCCCACCCGAGCCAGCGCCTTTCGTGCGGCAGGCAGATTTTCCTTTTTCGACACCAGCGAGCTGAACCAGAGGCATTGGCTGGCAAACTCCTTGCTCTGCTCTATCATGGCCGCCAGAAACGCCGCCTCGCCCCCCTCGCACCAGAGCTCAGCCTTCTGACCGCCGAAATTGAGCACGGGCGCCCCGGCCACTGCCTGGCCCTTGCCCAGGTTGCGCAGCTTGCGCTCCGTCCCCTTGCTCGCTTCCGCCAGAGAAGCATGAAACGGCGGGTTGCACAGAGTCAGGGCAAAGTGCTCCTTCGGCCCCAGGATCCCGCGAAAGACATGCTTGGGGTTACCCTGATGACGGCATGTGATCTGGTTGCCCAATCCATTGCTGGTGGCCAGCAGGGTTGCCGCCTTCACCGACACAGGATCGATGTCTGAGCCCACGAAGCGCCAGCCATACTCCCGGGCGCCCAGCAAGGGATAGATGCAGTTGGCCCCGACACCGACATCCAGCACTCGAACCTGCTTGCCCGTCGGTACGCATCCCGCGCTCTCCGCCAGCAGATCCGCGACGCGGTGCAGATAATCGACCCGCCCCGGGATGGGCGGGCAGAGGTAGCCAGGCGGCAGATCCCAGTGTTCGATGCCATAGTGCAGCGCCAGCAGCGCCCGGTTGAGCGCCTTGACGGCGGCCGGATCGGCGAAATCCAGGGTCCGGGTGCCGTGCTCGTTGACGAACACGAAAGGCGACAGCGCCGGGGTACGCAGGCAGAGCGCGTCAAAGTCGTAGGGGGCCTGATGGCGATTGCGCGGGTGCAATCCGGTTTTCTGCTGGGGTGTCATGCTGGACCTGCCGAGGATCAAGGGGGCCACACTATAGAGAGTCGGCCAGGGAAAGTCTAAAAGAGGGCCATAAAAAAACCGGACCCTGAGGGTCCGGTTCAAGTGAGGTTGGAAAAACAGTCCGTACTGCGAGCCGTTTGTCCAGCCTGACTCAGATATCGATCCGGCGTGCCTGCCAGAACTTGTTGCGCCAATACACATTGTCGAGCTTGGAGCGCGTGACGCCGGCACGGAAGGAGACATGGATGAATTCACCGTTGCCGACATAGATGCCGACATGGTTCAGACGCGGGTTGATCTTGAAGAAGACCAGGTCCCCCTCGACCAGATCCTGCTTGGAGACGCGAGAGCCTTCGTGGACCTGGGAGCGGGTATCGCGGGGCAATTCGATGCCGATGGCATTGCGGAACACTTCACGGGTAAACGCCGAGCAATCGATACCTCGTTCTGTGGTACCGCCATAACGATAGGGGGTACCACGCCACTCTTTGTATACGGTCAGGATTTCGTTGACATCCGGGGTAGGCGAAACTTCGGGTTCAATCACGGGTTCCATCATGGAAACCTCGATCTTGCTCGCGACCTCGGGTTGGGGTGCCGAAGCACAACCTACCATTCCGAGCGCGACCAGCAGTAGCATCAGGTGGCGCAATCCTTTATCCCCGCAAAAAAGAGTGAAACTTGTTAAAATGCAGCCCGACAGGGCAATTTATAAGGCAACAGCACCCGACTATATCCAAGAATTCTATCGAGGCAAGCGAAAATCCCAATCGAACTCACATTTTTGCAAGGAAATGCTCTGTTTAGCGCAATTTATGTGATCATGGCCAAACAATATACAATCTTGAAAGCATCGGTTTCGGCCTCTCCAAACGGATTGTTATCGCTACTTCGACCCCATTTTTAAGTGAAATATTATGCTTTCTGCGGATCTCTATTTGTTAAATACCGCGCTCGTCGATACTGAACAGCTGATCGGGCTGTCATCCGGGCTCTCCCCGGAGGAATACCGCCACTGGCACGAGATCCGCCAACCCGGCCGCCAGCGCGAGTATCTGCTGGGACGCGTGTTGCTTCGCCGCCTGCTGGCCGAACGCCTCCACTGCCCTGCCGGCTCTCTGGCCTTTCACATCGGCGAGCATGGCAAGCCGATGCTGTGCAACCACCACTGGCAGTTCAACCTCAGCCACAGCGGTGACTGGTTGGTGCTCGCCCTCTGTCGGGAGGGTCCCCTCGGCGTGGATATCGAAATGGGCCTGCGCCGCCGCCCCATACTGCCCCTGGCAGAGCGTTTCTATGCCCCCGGGGAATACCTGTGGCTGCGCACCCTGCCAGTGCAGGAGCAGGACTCGGCCTTCTATCGGCTGTGGTCGCGCAAGGAGGCGGTGCTCAAGGCCCACGGCGCCGGCATCGCCGCCGGGCTGGAGAAGGTCTGCTTCTTGCCGGAGCAAGGGTGGCGGCTGGAGAACCTGCTCGATACCCGCATCTATGAAGTGAGCGATTGGCCCATTGGCAGAGGATGGCTCAGCCTCGCCGCCCCGACCCGCCAGGTCGATGCCTATCTGCTGGACGGGAGCTTGAAATCCACTCCGCTGGACCCCATGTTGATCCACACCATTTTCCGAGAGTCAGCCTCATGATCGTCGACATCACTCCCCAGAATTTTCACGCCGAACTGATCGATGCATCCCTGAAAAAGCCGGTCGTCATCTACTTCCACGCCCCGCAGATGCCGGAGTGTCAGGCCATGACCCCCCTGGTGGAAGCCCTGGTTGGTCAGGCCAATCCTGGCGTCACCTTGGCCAAAGTCGATATGAACGATCCCCAGCTGCAGCCGCTGGCGAGCCAGCTGGCCCTGCGCGCGTTACCCGCCCTGGTGCTGTTCCATCAGGGTCGTCCGGACGAGCAGGCCATCCTGGAAGGCCCGCAGGATGAAGCGACCCTGCGCCAGTATTTCGCTGCTTTCGCCCCCAAGGAAGAAGAGCTGCTGCTGGAGCAGGCCAAGCAGGCACTGGCCGCAGAGCAGGCCGATGTGGCGCACGCCCACCTGAGCAAGGCCCATCGCCTCGCCGCCGAGCGTCACGACATCAGCCTCTGGCTGGCACAGGCGGCCCTGGATCTGAACCTGCTGGACGAGGCGCAAGCCCTGCTCGCCGCCATCCCCATGGTGGCACAGGACGATCACTATCAGACCCTGAGCTCTCGCCTCTCGCTGGCGCTGCAGGCCAGTGACAGCCCTGAACTGCGCGCCCTGGAGCTGCGTCACGCCGAACAGCCGGCAGATGACGCCCTCGCCCAGGAGCTGGCGGTACTCTACAGCCAGGTCGGTCGACAGGAAGAGGCTCTGGCCTTGCTGTTCACCATTCTCAAGCGGGATCTGGCCTTTGGAGATGCCAAGAAGATCTATCTCGATGTGCTGGCCACCATGGGCGCACATCCGGCAGCGCAGAATTACCGCCGCAAGCTCTACAGCCTGCTTTATTGATCGAAGAGATATTCAGGACGGGGAATGCCGATCGGTCGGCATTGCCTTGTTCAGGCGGGAGTCAAACTCGGAGAATTGCCAGATTTCAGGCAAAAAAAAATGGCGCATTAAAATGCGCCATTTTTTCGCATGGATTACTTCTTGTAGGAAGTAGCCATGTTGTCGATGCGCTGGTTAGCACGCATAGCTTCTTGCTTGGCTTCTGCAACATCAGCAGCGATCTTGGACTGATCAGCACGAACAGCGCTAACATCTTGAGCCAGTTGGTCAACTTTGTTAGACAGATTCTGAACGGAAGTTTCCAGTTCGCTGGTGTTTGCACAACCGCCCAGCAGAGCGGACAGACCAACAACACCTACCAACAACATTTTTTTCATTTTTAAAAGCTCCCTTTAACTCGCCAGACGTTTAGCAAGCGGCGTGATTATGGCACAAAAAAATCATACTTTGGATAGGCCCCATCACAGATAAATGCGTTAAAACCCTCATTTTTTTTTAGTTGCACACTTTATGCGCAAACTTTAATCAAAAAAGAGTGTCTCCGGATGAGGTTCGTGCAAAGCGTAACCAAAATTTCGGCTTATTACAATTTCGTATGAGGCTCAGGCTGAACGCTCTGACAGCAATTGACGATATTGCACCAGATCCTCGATGGTCAGCACCGGCATCTGGTGCTGGCGACCGAAGGCCACCAGGTCCGGCAACCTGGCCATGGAGCCATCCTCCCTGGTCAGCTCGCACAGCACGCCGTAAGGTTTGAGCCCGGCGAGCTGCATCAGATCGACCGTGGCTTCGGTGTGACCGCGACGGGTCAGCACGCCCCCGGTACGGGCACGCAGCGGGAAGACATGGCCGGGGCGATGCAGGTCGGACGGTCTGGCCCCGTCGGCGATGGCGGCACGTATGGTGGTGATGCGATCGGCGGCGGACACCCCGGTGGTCACCCCCTGCGCCGCTTCGATGGTCACGGTGAAGGCAGTCTGATAGTGGCTGGAGTTGGCCTCCACCATCATCGGCAACTCGAGCTGGCGAACCCGCTCGTCGGTCAGACAGAGGCAGACGATGCCGGAGCACTCGCGGATCATCATGGCCATCTGCTCGTTGGTCATGGTTTCTGCGGCAAAGATGAGATCGCCTTCGTTCTCGCGATCTTCATCATCGGCCACCAGCACACCCTGACCGGCACGCAGGGCGGCCAGCGCGGCTTCGACGCGAGCAATGGGATCACCGAATTCACTGAGTAGAGACTGATTCATGGTAAGACTCCTAAAAAAGACAAGGACCAGAATCAGGGCATGGAAAGGCAGACAGAAGTAGCCATGCGGCGGCCAACCCGGCAGGGTCTGGCCAGCAATATCTGTCTTATCCTCTTTCATCCGGACTATGACCGTCGGCTCCGGCATCTCACCGGATCTGCTGACCCCGTCCCGGATGAATGCCGGGTCGGGCGCTCGCGGGCTCCCCGAGTCACATCGGGATACCGCCGGTGGGGAATTTCGCCCCGCCCTGAGAATAAGCGCAGACAGCCTAAAGAAAAAAGACGCAGGATGCCAGCCAAAAACCCATCAAAGACAAACCGGGAGCTGGCTGCACTGCAATTTTCGCGCGAGCACCACCCGATACACGGCGCGCTGTCCTTTCTGATTTCGTTTGTGGCATAGTGCCAGCAAAAACGCGCGCGCCCGCGCAGACCGGGTGCCAACATCACAAACGGAATCATGACAGAGATGGAAAAGAAAATACTGCTGACCGATTGCCCCGACGCCAAGGGTCTCATCGCCAAGATCACCAACATCTGCTACAAGCACCAGCTCAACATCAACAAGAACGACGAGTTCGTGGATCACGAAAACGGCCGCTTCTTCATGCGCACCGAGCTGGAAGGGCGCTTCAACGACGAGACCCTGCTGGCCGACCTCGATGATGCACTGCCTGCCGGCGCCCAGCGTCGTCTCGTCAAGGCGGGCAAGAAGCGCATCGTCATTCTGGTGACCAAGGAGACTCACTGCCTCGGCGACATCCTGATGAAAAACTATGCCGGCGCCCTGGACATGGACATCGTCGCGGTCATCGGCAACTACGACACCCTCGCCGAGCTGACCGGCAAGTTCGACATCCCCTTCCACTGCGTGAGCCACGAGGATCTCAGCCGCACCGAGCATGAGGAGCAAGTGCGCACGCTCATCGATGGCTACCAGCCGGATTACGTCATCCTGGCCAAATACATGCGTGTGCTGACCCCAAGCTTCGTGGAAGCCTATCCGCGCAAGATCATCAATATCCACCACTCCTTCCTGCCTGCCTTCATCGGCGCCCGCCCCTATCGTCAGGCCTTCGACCGCGGGGTCAAGCTGATTGGTGCCACCGCCCACTTCGTCACCGACGATCTGGATGAAGGCCCCATCGTCGAGCAGGACGTGATCCACGTCGATCACACCTTCAGTGCCGATGACATGGCCAAGGCCGGACGCGACGTGGAGAAATCCGTGCTGAGCCGGGCGCTGGAACTGGTGCTGAACGAGCGGGTCTTCGTCTACGGCAACAAGACCGTCGTGTTCAAATAAGCGGCTGCGCGCACCCCAGCAAAAAGGCTCCCGAGGGAGCCTTTTCATTGCGCGGCACTCACGGGTGCAGCGGCAGACCATTGACGGTCACGGCCCCTTTGTCGAGCTTGAGCTCGGCCTGAAGCTGTGACTCCTGCGCCTTCAGATATCCCATGGCGGTGAATTGCTCCAGCATAGGGGCCAACTGGGGAACAGCCTGGCCCAGCTTCTCCCCAAGGTGGGCATGAAGCAGAGCGGAGAGTGCCTGCATCCCCTCCTCGCTCTCCATCAGCGCGGCCAGGGTCGTGGGGGCCAGTTTGGCCTCCCCCTGCAGGTTGACGGGTTCGCCGTTGAGGCGGGCGCTGAGGTCCGTCAGCAGGAGCGTGGCCCCCCGCTGGAGCATCTTGTCCAGCGCCTCCTGGATGGCGGCTTCGTCCACCCGCTGGCTGCTGGCCTCCTGCAGCCGCTGGTACCCCTCCAGATCCAGCCCGTTGAGCGCCAGATCCAGGTTGCCCTCGGTCAGCGCCAGGCTGTCCTCCTCGTTTTCCAGATTGAGAGACGCCACCTTCATCTGATAACGGGTGGAGAGTGTCTGGACATCATCCCCCGCCAGCTGGGTGGCGGTGGTCATCCCCTGCAGGGAGACCTTGAGATCCCCTTGTGTCAGGGAGAGGGCGGAGAGGGTCGCATCGCTGCGGGGCGAGAGCCAGAGGCCGCTAATCTCCGCCATGTCGGCGCTGCCCTTGAGATCGGCCAGGGCCAGATCCGTCTTGCTCTGCGCATCGTGCACCGTCATGCCCAGCCAGTGGGCGGTCAGATGACCATTGCCGTCGAGATCGCCGCGGTAGTCGCCGTTCAGGGGCAGGAACTGGAACTCGTTGAGCCCCTCCTTGACCTTGAAGTCGCTGGCCCAGAATCGGGAGCTGTTGCTCATGGTCCAGAGGCTGCTGGCCGACTCCGCCCCCAGCTGCCATTTCTCCATGCCGAGGGCCGTGAAGACAGGTGCGAGGGAGCCCTCTGCGGTGTCCAGCAAGAGGTGGCTCTTGATATAGAGCGGCAGCATGCGGCTGTTGAACGCGAACTGCATCTCGATGGCCTCGCTCCCCGCCAGTTGGGGATCAAAACTCGCCAGCGTCTGGGGCGGCACCACCACCTTGAGTACGCCGTCGCGGGTAAACAGATTCTCCGTCTCTGGGCTCCAGGTGACTTCGATCCCGCTCTCCTGCTGCGCCCTGGCGATCTGCTCGGCCAGGATCCGGTCGAACGTATTGCCCGTGTACCAGCAGGCGCCAAGCCCTCCCACCACCAACACGGCTCCGACGGCCAAGGCCACTTTTTTCTTCATCAGTTCTGTTTCTCCACAATAGTTCAATGGCGGGTGCATGGGCGCACTCTACGGGGAGGATGGGCATCAACACAAGCCAGACAACGGCTTGGGGTCCACGCTCTGGCTGTCACAGCAGGGGGCTGAACAGGTAGAAGATGTTCTCAAGCAATTTTTTGTACCAGGGGCGGGCACGCCACCTGGTCAGTGACATGGGGGTAGCCTCCAGCATGTAGCCCTGCACCAGCTGGTTCATCTCGGCGACAAACACCGGGTTGTCGATGAGCAGGGTGATCTCGAAATTGAGCCAGAGACTGCGCCGGTCGAGGTTGACCGTGCCCACCAGAGCGAAATCATCGTCCACCAGCACGCTCTTGGTGTGCAGCAGCCCGGCATCATAGCGATATATCTCCACTCCTGCCGCCAGCAGATCCTCCATGAAGGAGTTGCTGGCGTGGTTCGCCATCAGGGAGTCGTTGCGCGCAGGCAGCACCAGTTGCACCAGCACGCCGCGGGCCGCCGCCGAAGAGAGGGCCGCAGCCAGCGGATCGTCCGGCACGAAATAGGGGGTGGTCAGCACCAGATGGTGACGAGCCTGGTAGATGGCGAGCAGCAGGCTCTGCTGGATACAGTCACCACCGACGAAGGGGCCGGAGGGAATGAGCTGGGCCCGATAGTTGGTCTGTGGCCAGGCTTCCGGCTCATGTTGCAGACTGTCGAGCAGCCGCTCGCCGGTCTCCATCTCCCAGTCCCAGACGAAGGTGGACCACATCAACGGCACCACGGGGCCCTGCACCCGGATCATGATGTCGACCCACTGGCCGACCCCGGCATCCTGCTTGAAGAAACGGGGATCCACCATGTTCATGGAGCCGGTATAACCAACCTTGTCATCGATCACCACCAGCTTGCGGTGCATGCGCAAGTCCTGGCGCTGGAAGGGGATTCGCCAGGCGCCGACCGGCAACACTTCCACGACTTTAACGCCAGCGGCGCGCAAGGTTTTGGGCCAGGAGGAGCGGAAGAAGGTCTTGCTGCCGATGGAGTCGAGCAAGACACGACAATCCACGCCGCGTGCAGCCACCTCCATCAACGCCTCGCACACCTCGTCCACATCCCCGCCGGGGTGCCAGATGTAGAACTCCAGATAACAGGATTGGGAGGAGCCCCGGATGTCGCGCACTATCTCCTCTACGATGCTCTTGGGCTTGTGCAGCAGGGTCATCCGGTTGCCCGAGAGCATGGGCATGGCCAAGCGCCCCTGGATCAGATCGTGGAGCGGGCGTGCCTTGCTGCCCACCTCGCAGCAGTGCTGGGGGAAGAGGCGCGCGAGCTGGCGGATCCAGATGGCGTAAGGACGGTACATGGCCTGGGCCCGCTCCGCCCGCTTGCGACCAAGGCGTATCTCGCCAAACAGCACGTAGAAACCGACCCCGGCGAAGGGGATGGCATAGATGAGGGCCAACCAGGCGAGGGATACCCCGATGGGACGTCGCTTCATCACCACCCTCAGGGAGATCCCTGCCACGATCACGGTGTGAAACAACAGCAACAACCAGCCGAGAAAGCGGGAAAACAGCAACTGAATGTCGTATTCCAGACCGTCGAGCAAGGCGACTCCTTGGTGTATTGGACAGATGGCACGGGCAGACCCCACAGGGTCGGGATGGTATGCTATGGGGCACACCCATTCTATCAGGTCGTTAGCATGATCCTGCAATCTATGCTGCTGAGTCTGGCCATGCTAGGTCAAGGCTCATATGACATCAATGAGCAGCAGATAAATCAGTACCTGCAATCCCAGGTGCAAGTGGACAAACAGCTGGAATTGCCCGGCATCATCAAGGCCCATGTGCAACTCGAGCAGAGCGATGTGCAGATTGGTCGCCAGAGCCCGGATACCGCCAGGGTGTTTGGCAAAGGCAAGTTGAAAATCGCGCTCCCGGATCAGACCGAGTACGACGCGCGCCTCAACATGACCTATGAGGCGAGGCCCCGCTACGACAAGGCCAGGAGTGCGCTCTTCCTCGACAACATGAAGCTCATCGATTACAAGCTGGAGCCTGCCGCGGCGGAACAGAAGTTTGGTTTCATGCTGAGGATGCTGCTGCAAAGCATGGAGAAACGGCTGGAGACCCAGCCTGTCTACAAGCTGGATGACAAGGACCCCAATCAGGCCTGGCTCAAGGAAAATCTGCTGGGGCTGGAGCTGTCACCAGGCAAGATCCACCTGCTGACCAAACCCCAATAAGACGTCAGTTGAAAACAGGCGCCTTCGCCTGACGCACCAGCAGCTCGATCTGGTAACCCTGTTCGTGCTGCTGGTGATAGTGGGAGTAAAGGGGCCCGTCGAGTTCATGCAGGGGAAGGTGGTCAAATCCCGCCTTGAGGTAGAAGGGTTTCTCGAACGGCAGGGCGTGACAGATCACGGGCTTGTCGGAAAGATCGCGGCAGGCATGCTGCAGCAAGCGGGACCCCAGCCCCAGGGACTGGTAGTGAGGGAGCAGACGAAAGCCGCACAAGTGGTAGTAATCCTGCTCATCGCGCAGGCGCACCGCCCCCACCAGCCAGTGCGCATCACGAACCACAAAAATCCGTTCTGCCAAATCCGGCACATAGTGGGAAAACGTCGTCTCGTAATAGTCTCTGATGAGGGAAAGATCCGCATCACAGTACTCTTCGAATCTGAGCTCCATCGCTCGCCTGCTTGTCATGCCCATTTCGCTCTGGCCATACCGGCCCCTCTCCTGCTCGCTCGCTGGCTCCACGAAGAGATCTGACCAGAGTGGAGCAACAGCAAGATAACACGCCTTTAACTTACAAAAAAGCCAATAACTCGATGGAAAAGACGAGGTTGCGATCATCCGCCCCTTGACGCCATGAGCCGCGCCCCTTGTCCTGAGTGAGCACACAGACGGCCGTCCCTCTGCCATCACATTTCCAGCCTCCCCTGTTCACGGGCACTTGTTCTGCGCCATCCCGAATGCTTTACTCAACGTGGCTAACGAGGCTTAAGGAGCAAGCCGTTGAAAGCATGGATGTTGCTGGGCATGATGCCGCTGTTTTCCCACGCAGCCCCGGCTCAGATACCGCCACCGGCAGAGGTGGTGATCCTGACCCCGGAGACGGCTGTCTCCTCCCCGGTTCCCACGCCGCGTACCGTGGCGCTCACCCCGGCGCCGCTCCCCTCCCCTGAACCCGCTAAGCCTGCAAGCCGTCAGATCCAGGTCTACAAGTCGGTACAAAAGAACGGGGTCATACGCTATTCCGACATGATGCCGGAGCAGGGTCACTACGAACTGCTGCTGTTCAACGACTGCTATGCCTGCGATCCGGCGTCCAAGGTCAACTGGCGCACAACAGGCCTCTTCCTCTATGACTACGCCAGCACCATACAGGCGGCAGCCAAGGCTTATCAGGTCGAGCCTGCCCTCATCCGGGCACTTATCCATGCCGAGTCCGCTTTCAATCCTCTGGCCGTCTCCCGCAAGGGCGCCATGGGACTGACCCAACTGATGCCCGCCACGGCGCGCGAGCTCGGGGTCGGCAACGCCCTGCTGGCGGAGCAGAACATCTTTGGCGGGGTGAAATACCTGGCGGGTCTGCTCAAGCAGTATGACGGCAATGTGGCCCTGGCCACCGCCGCCTACAATGCAGGCGCCGGTGCGGTGCAAAAACACGGCGGCATACCGCCCTATGCCGAAACCCGGGCCTATGTGGAACGGGTCAAGCTGCTGCATCAGCGCTACAAAGAGATGCTGAGCGCCAAGGGACTGTGATCATGCCGCACCCTATCGTCAGCATGGCGCCCTGCCCGGTATTCCTTCAGGCATAAAAAAACACGCCCGGGGGCGTGTCGATACCACACGTTAACTAGCAACACATCACTCTTTCGTGGCGATCACACGATAGGCCAATGCACCCAGAATGGCACCGACAATGGGGGCAACCCAGAACAGCCAGAGCTGGCCCACGGCCCAGTCACCGACAAAAAGCGCCACGCCAGTGCTGCGCGCCGGGTTGACCGAGGTGTTGGTCACCGGAATGCTGATGAGGTGGATGAGGGTCAGGCACAGACCGATGGCGATGGGAGCAAACCCGGCCGGCGCACGGCTGTCGGTGGCCCCCATGATGACAAACAGGAAGAAACCGGTCATCACCACTTCACACACCAGTGCGGCCAGCAGGCTGTAACCACCGGGGGAATGCTCGCCATAGCCGTTGGAAGCAAAGCCTGCGCTCACATCAAAACCCGCCTGTCCGCTGGCAATGACATAGAGCACGCCACCTGCCACGATCCCGCCAAGCACCTGGGCCACGATGTAGGGCAGCACGTTGGAGGCCGGGAAGCGACCACCAGCCCAGAGTCCGACGGTCACGGCCGGGTTCAGGTGGCAACCCGAGATATGACCGATGGCATAGGCCATGGTCAGCACGGTCAGGCCGAACGCCAGGGCCACGCCCAGCAGGCCAATCCCCACATTGGGGAAGGCAGCAGCCAGCACGGCGCTCCCGCAGCCCCCCAGCACCAGCCAGAAGGCTCCCATAAATTCAGCAGCAAAAGGTTTCACTCTTGTCTCTCCCATGATGATTAACACGAGAGCCAGAAAGGCTCATACGGACACAGTTATTGAACAGGCGCCATATTATGGGAGTGTGGCGGAGCAAGACGAAACCGACCCGGCTCATCGCGGATATGTGATGAATGTCACAAGTTATTGATAAAGTAGAAAGATATTCATCCGCTCGGTGCGCTTCTCCATGGGAGTCCCATCGAGGGATGCGACAGATTGTGACCCGACCAGCGATTTTGCCAGCAGCTCCCCGCGCTCCCCTGCCAACACCAGAAGCCCTCCCCCGGGGATCAGCGATAACGGCCGCGCACCGATCCGCTGGCCCGCCCAGCCATGCGAATGAGGCTCTGACGGGTGTGGAAGTGGCAAAGCGCCACCCCGAGGGCATCCGCCGCATCCGCCTGGGGGGTGGCAGAGAGCTTGAGCAGATGAGTCACCATGTGCTGCACCTGCTCCTTGGCGGCGCCACCGGTGCCCACCACCGCCTGCTTGATCTGGGTGGCCGAGTACTCGCTCACCGGCAGCAGGGCGTTGACCGCCGCGACGATGGCACTTCCCCTGGCCTGGCCGAGCTTCAGGGCCGAGTCCGCGTTGCGCGCCATGAAGACCCGCTCGATGGCGAACTCGTCCGGCTTGAACTGGGTGATGATCTCGCTCACCCCGTCATAGACCTGCTTCAGGCGAGACGGCAGCTCCCCCAGATCGGTGCGGATGCAGCCCGATCCCAGATATTCCACCTTGCCCGCGACGATGCGAATGACCCCGTAACCGGTGATGCGCGAACCGGGATCGATCCCCAGAATGATGCTCATGAACGGAATACCCCGCCCACTGCGGTCAGCCATCTCATCTTCGACACCTTCTTCATTGCGATCTCTTGCCCTGCAGCTCTTGATGGCCGCCAAGATAACAAACCCGCCTTCGCTTGGCTCGCTCGCTGGCACCTTTCCCGGCTGACTGCGCAAGGAGCCACCATCTCATACAGTGCTCTGCCGCTTCTCTGGCCAGTGATGCCTGCCGGTGTCACACAGCCCCTTGCCTTCGGGTCATCCCTTTGCCAGGGCGACGAGGCGCTCTGCCAGTCGATGGCTTTTCAGGTAGCTCTCGACCAGCGCCCCGTCTGCCCGCCCGGCGTCAATCTGCCCATACCAGTGCTCGAGCATGGCGACAAAGCCTCGGCTCGCCAGCACGGGCTGCCAGTCGCCCGGTGCCATGGTCTGCACTGTGTTGTCTCGCGCAAGCAGGCCACGGGTGCAGTTCTCGATATGCAATGAGAGGTTGTCGCCATAGGCATCGATGCGCTCCTCGGTCATGCCGGCGCTGCGATTCATGCTGCCGCTCACCGCCATCTGCCCGCTCTGCCAGGCGACGCTCACCCCGGCCAGCAGCTCGGGCTGCTCACTGCTGCGTCGCAGCACCGCATGCAGCTCCCCGTCCGGCTCGCCGCCATAACAGCAGAGGCTGTCGAGCACATGGATACAGTCGTCGAACAGGAACTGGCGAGGCGCCCCCGGCAGGGCGTGCCTGTGCTTTTGCCAATGGAGCTCGGTCAGCGGCTGGCCGCGTGCGGCGGCCATGGCGGGCAGATAGCGACGGTTGAAGCCCACAAACAGCGGGCAATCCTGCGCCATGGCGAGATTGGCGAGTGCCTCCACCTCTCCTGCGTTGTCACACAGCGGCTTGTCCACAAAGGTGGGAATGCCGGCACGCAGGCACAGTTCCGCCAGTTTGCCGTGCACGGCGGTGGCAGCGTGGATCATCACCGCATCAGGTCGGCTCGCCAGCAGCGCATCGACCTCGGTAAAACACTCGCCAATCCGGTACTGGCGCGCCAGTTTGCCGAGCACCGAGGGACTCCGGGTACAGAGCAGCGGGGTGACTCGCTCGTCGTTTGCCAGCAGCGGCAGATAGGCCTTCCGGGCGATATCGCCAAGGCCAATCAGGGCAATGCGCATGGGCACTCCTCTCAAGGGGATAATCAGATAACTGCCTGCACGATCTCAGGATTTCCCTCGCAGATCCAGCCTTGGCGCCATCTCGCTCCAGGTGCCTTCTGATGCAATGCGGCATCGCCCCGCGACACCCTGGCCACCTTCCTCCATCGAAGCGACCCCCGGCGGCGCGGCGCTTGAGCGGTAAACCGCGATAGCAAAACAGGCAGGGCGACAACTGTCGCCCTGCCTGTTACACCCG
>NZ_CAWMFQ010000361.1:0-2708 GCF_963866995.1 Aeromonas sp. ZOR0002
TGACCGGTCGGGCCGCCGATGCCGGGATTGTCGCTGGTGCCGGCCAGTTCATCCTTGTTGATAAACATGCGCGGCACGCCGAGGCGCTTGCCCTTGAGGGCATCGCCCTTGGCAGCCAGCTCCAGATAGGAAGCCGGACGCACTTCGGAGGCCTTGGGCAGTTGCACCCAGGGCTGCATGCGCCACAGATCGCCACGAGTCTCGGCATCGTCGGCGACGACCACATCCAGCACTTCCAAAAGGTCTGCCATGGTGCGGGCATAGGGCACGACGACGTCCATGGTCGGGGTCAGGGGCCAGTTGCCGCGCACCGAAATCACGCCCCGGGACGGGGTATAGGCACACAGGCCGTTGTTGGACGCAGGGCCCCGGCCGCTCGACCAGGTCTCTTCCGCCAGACCAAAGGCGGCGAAGCTCGCGGCGGTGGCAGTACCGGCCCCGTTGGAGGAGCCCGAGGCAAAGGGCGCGGTCAGGTAGTCGGCGTTGTAGGGACTCTCGGCGCGGCCATAGACGCCGCGCTGCATGCCGCCATTGGCCATGGGGGGCATATTGGTCTTGCCAAGGCAGATGGCGCCGGCGGCGCGCAGGCGCTCGACGGTAAAGGCATCGCGCTGGGCCACCAGATCCTTGAAGGCCGGGCTGCCGGAGGCGGCGGTCAGCCCCTTGACCAGATAGCTGTCTTTGGCGGTGTAGGGGATGCCGTCGAGCGGCCCCAGGGTTTCCCCACGGGCGCGGCGCGCATCGGAAGCCTCGGCCTCTTTCAGGGCATCGGGGTTGGGCACCACGACGGCATTGAGGCGGGTTGCTGTCTCGGGGCCGTCATAGGCGGCGATCCGGGCCTGATAGGCCTCGACCAGTTCGACCGCGGTGGTGCGGCCTGATTCGAGCGCATCGCGCAGCTCGGCAATGGAAACCTCGGTCACTTCGATCATGGGGATCTCCTGTAAAAGGGTGACTGTTTGTCATGATGATCGCCGCATCGGCGCCTGCGACCATCACATTATCAAGAGATAAAACCCCACGGCGTGGGGTTTTGAATACTAACTAGAACCGGTTTACGACCCGTCGCGAGAGGCCGGAAGCTCAGTGAAAAGCAGCGCAGGAACCGGAGCGTATAAACATACGTGAGTCCTCGGTCTCACATAAGCGAGCAGCACATGAGCCTTGATCACGGCCTCGCAGCAGGATCGTCATCCGGTTCTTATTTGCCGGAGGGGATCTGCTGAGTAATGCAGTGGATATTTCCACCCCCCAGCAGGATCTCCCGGGCCGGCACGCCGACCACGGTGTGCTCCGGGAAGATCTCTTCCAGAATGCGCTGGGCTTCACCATCGGTGGCGGCATCCAGCAGCGGATAGACGATGCGATCGTTGGTGATGAGGAAGTTCACGTAGGAGCCGGCCAGACGACCTTCTGCCTCGCGCGGCACACCGCTGCCGCTCTCGACGCCGGCAGACTCTTCCTGGGTGCAGTAGAGCGGGCCCGGCTGGGGCAGCTTCCACACTTTCAGCTTGCGCCCCTTGGCATCCACCGCCGCTTCCAGCACCTGGAGGGCGGCCAGGGAGCGGGCGTACTGGGGATCGTTCTCGTCATCGGTCCAGTGCAGGGCCACTTCACCCGGGCGCACGAAGCAGCACATGTTGTCGATGTGGCCGTCGGTCTCGTCCATGTAGACCCCTTCGTCCAGCCAGATAACGCTCTTCACACCCAGATAGTCGCGCAAGTGCGCTTCGATCTGCGCTTTGGTCAGGTGCGGGTTGCGGTTTTCGTTGAGCAGGCACTCGGCGGTAGTCAGGCAGGTGCCTTCGCCATCCACATGGATGGAGCCCCCTTCCAGAATGAGCGGCGCGTCGTAACGATCCATGCCGTGCTGTTCCAGCATCCGGGCAGCGACCTCTTCATCCTGGTTCCACGGGTAGTAGAGACCGCCCTTGTGGCCGCCCCAGGCGTTGAAGCCCCAATCCACCCCGCGGCACTCGCCGGCGGCGTTGGTGACGATGGTGGGGCCAGTGTCGCGGGCCCAGCAGTCATCGCTGGCCATCTCCACCAGGGTAACGTGGGCGGGCATGATGCCACGGGCCTGCTCCATAAACTGGGCCGGCACCCCCATAAAGACCGGCGTCGCGCCACCGATGGCATCGGCCACCTTGGCGAAGGTGGCCTGGGCGAAGCGACCGGCTTCCCGCCAGTTGTCCGGGCGGAACGGCCAGATCATCCAGACGGCCTGCTGGTGAGCCCACTCGGCGGGCATGGTGAAGCCGTCGGCGGCCGGCGTGGAATTCATGGTCTTGATGCTCATCGCAAGGCTCCTTGCATGGATTGAGGCTCCCGATTTGCCTGGGAACCCTGAAAAAATAAGAGTGGGTCGCAGTGTAAGAAGTTGCGCGCCCATCCATCAAATGAATAGGATTAATTGTCCCATAAACACGGCGAATAATCCCCCCATGAAACTGCACCAGCTCGACCTCAATCTGCTGCTCGCCTTTGACGCTCTGATGACGCAAGGGAGCGTGACCCGCGCCGCCGAATCGCTCTTTATCAGCCAGCCCGCCATGAGCCACTCCCTCGGCCGGTTGCGGGCCTTTCTCGGCGACCCGCTGCTGGTGCGCACGCCCCAGGGGATGTTGCCGACTCCCCGGGCGCAGCGCCTGCATCTGGGGGTGCAGCAGGCGCTGCGGCTGCTGGAGCAGCAACTCTGGGAGGAGGAC
>NZ_CAWMFQ010000361.1:2720-15136 GCF_963866995.1 Aeromonas sp. ZOR0002
TCGAAGCGCCGCTTCGTGCTCTGCACCACGGATTACGTGGAGTGCGTGCTGATCCCGCCCCTTATCCAGCGCCTCAGAAAGCTGGCCCCCGGCGTCACCATCGAAATCCGCATCCTGCGCGATACCCTGCCCGAAGCCGAGCTGGCGAGCGGCGAGATAGATCTCGTGCTGGGGTTTGACGAGTACATGCAGGTGCCGGGGTATCTGGGCAAGGAGACCTGGCTCACCGAACCCCTGGCCGGGCTGGTGCGCGCCACCCTGGAGCTGGAAGAGGAGCGCATCACCCTCGACCAGCTAATCGAGATGCCCCATGTGTTCCACTCGCCGCTCGGCACCTCGGAGGCGAGCCTCGACCGCTATTTGCAGAGCCTGGGCCATAGCCGCACCATCTCGGTCAACAGCCAGAGCTATATGTCCGCCGCCGCCATCGTGAGCCAGAGCGACCACCTGCTGGTACTGCCCAGCATGGTGGCCGAGCTGCTCGCCAGCCACTGGCCGCTGAAAAGCCTGCCCCTGCCCGACGACGTGCCGGACTATCACCTCAACTGCGTCTGGCATCCGGTCCACGCCCAGCAACCGGCGTTGATCTGGTTGAAGGCGTTGATGAAGGATCTGGTGAATCCGGGCTAAGCGGCTGCGGCTGGCAGTTCCGCCCCCTTATCCCCAACCCTTCTCCCATTCTTTTGTAAATGAGCGGGAGAAGGGGGCAAACCCCCTGCTGCGAGGGGAGTTCCCAGCAACAACAAAGGCTCCCGCGGGAGCCTTTGTTGTTTCCATCCTCGCCATCACGCCCGCAGGGCGCTCATCATCCGGGCGACGACACCGGCCAGCAGAGGGCGGTCGGGGTGGCACTGGGCGAAGGTGACCAGTCCCTGGATGTGGACCTGCAAGAAGGCGGTCAGGGTGGGGATGTCCCCCTCTTTTGCCAGCTCTCCCTGCGCCTTTGCCAGGGCCAGCTGCCCGGCCAGATCCTGTTCCAGCTCGCCGTAGATGGCCTTGAAGCGAAGGTGCAGCTCCTCGTCCTGCTCCGCCAGCTCCATCAGGGTGCGGGTCAGCAGGCAGGAGCCCTGCAGGGCATCGTCCACCACCTGCTCGAGGAAGGCGTGCAGCCCCGCCAGCGGGCTGGGCTGTGCCAGGCAGCGGCGGCGCAGGGCCCCCTTCTCTGCCACATAGTGATCGACCGCCGCCAGCAGCAGGCCGCGTTTGTTGCCAAACGCCGCGTAGAGGCTGCCCGGGTGCAGGCCGGTTGCGGCCACCAGCTCCTGCATGGTGGTCTTGGCATAGCCTTTGGCGCGAAAGGCTTCCATGGCGTTTCGCAAGACGGCATCCCGATCGTATTCGGCGCTGCGCATGGGGTCTCCGGTGGCAAGGTCCCGCGGGACGGAAAAAACAGGGCGGCAAGTTTACCCCAGCCTCCCCCGTCAATCCATGTTGAATGCTTGCTCAAAAAATACTTGCACGCAAACCAAAAAACGTCTTGAATGCCCGTTCAAGAATCACTCCCTCAGGACAGACGATCATGAATACCCTGTTTCAGCCCTATCGCCTCAACGACACCCTCACCCTCGCGAACCGTTTCATGATGGCCCCCCTCACCCGCTGCATGGCGGGCCCGGGTCTGGTGCCCACCGAACAGATGGCCGCCTACTACGGCCGCCGCGCCGACATCGGCCTCATCATCTCCGAAGCCACCATCATCCGTCCGGACGGGCAGGGCTACCCCAATACCCCGGGGCTCTACAGCGCCGAACAGATCGCCGGCTGGAAGAAAGTGACCAGCGCCGTGCATGCCAACGGTGGCAAGATCTTCGCCCAGCTGTGGCACGTGGGCCGTCTCTCCCACCCCTTCTTCCACCACGCCGAAGTGCTGGCCCCCTCCGCCGTCGCCCATGAGGGCACGGTGCCGCGCATGCGCGAGCTGGTCTATCAGGTGCCGCGCGCCCTGACCGAGCGCGAAATCGCCCAGCTGGTCGAGGATTACGCCCAGGCCGCCGCCAACGCCATCGAAGCGGGCTTTGACGGGGTGGAGATCCACGGTGCCAACGGCTACCTCATCGATCAGTTCCTGCACCACGCCAGCAACCTGCGCACCGACAACTACGGCGGCAGCCCCGAGAACATGAGCCGCTTCGCCCTCGAGGTGGTGGATGCCATCGCCGCCCGCATCGGCGGGGATCGCACCGGCCTTCGTCTCTCCCCCGGCGCCTATGTGCACCTGGAAGGGGATGCCCGGGATCGCGCCGTGTTCGACCACCTGCTGGCCGAGCTGAACCAGCGCACTCTGGCCTATCTGCACCTGGGCATCTTCGATGACAGCCTCACCTTCGACTACCTGGACGGCCGCGCCTCCGACTACCTGCGTGCCCGCTACGACGGCCACCTGGTAGGGGTGGGCAACTACAGCGCCGAGACCGCGCTCGAGGCCATCGAGGCGGACCGCTTCGACCTCGTCGCCATCGGTCGCCCCCTCATCGCCAACCCGGACTACCTCGCCAAGGTGAAACAGGGCGACGCCCTGGTGCCCTATGCCGACACCATGCTGGCCGAGCTGGTCTAACCCTCGCCGGCACCTTGCCAGACCAAGGATGGGATCCGCGCCCCCGCGCGGGTTTCCAATGTTTGGGCCCTCTCCCGGGCCCTTTTTTCTGCCTGTCTTTCGCCCTTTTTCACGCAAATAGTTGTCATCAACAACCAAATGATGCTATTAGTTGCGTACGACAACCAAATACCATCACTAGGAGACAACCCCATGGATCCCCGCCCCCTGCGCGCCCTGTCGAGGGAATTGGTACGCGAACTCGGCATGCTCTCCCAGCAGTGCGGCTCGCTGGCACTGAGCCCCCTGGAGGCCCACCTGCTCATCGAGCTGGAGAACGGTCCCGCCACCAACCAGCAGCTTGCCGAGCGCCTTCGCATCGACAAGTCCAACGCCAGCCGCCCCCTGGCCCGCCTCGCCGAGCGGGCGCTGATCGCCTGGCAACCCCACCCCTCGGACGGGCGCAGCAAGGAGGCGAGCCTCACCGAGCCGGGCAAGGCACAGCTTGAGGAGCTGCACCGGCAGATGGACGAGACCATGGCGGGGGCCCTGGCCCAACTCTCCCCCGTCGAGTGCGAGCAGATCTGGGAGGGCATGCGGCTCTATCGCAGCGCCCTCTCCCGCGCCCGCCGCCAGCAGGGGTTCGTCATCCGCCCCATCACCCCGGCCGACAATCCCCGGATCGCCGCCGTGGTGCGCGCCGTCTCCGCCGAATACGGCCTCACCGCCGACAAGGGGTACGGGGTGGCGGATCCCAACCTCGATTTTCTCCACGAGACCTATCAGGGGGAGCGCAGCCGCTACTGGGTGATTGAGGGACCGGACGGCGCCATTCTTGGCGGGGGCGGCATAGCGCCGCTGGCGGGAGCAGCGGATGTGTGCGAGCTGCAGAAGATGTACTTCCTGCCCGCCCTGCGGGGGCTGGGGCTGGGACGGCGGCTGGTGTTGCAGGCGCTGGCCGAGGCTCGCGCCCTCGGTTACCAGCGCTGCTATCTGGAGACCACCGCCGTGCTGCGGGAAGCCACCGCCCTCTATGAATCCCTGGGCTTCGAACACCTGCCGGGGCCCCTTGGCTGCACGGGCCACGATGCCTGCGAGATCTGCATGGTGCTGGCGCTCGACTAGCTCAAACAACAACAAGGGGCCCATGGCCCCTTATTGTTTCATCTTGCGCCCCCTGATCAGCCAGCGCGCTGCTCCAGGGTCCCAACAGGCCGGGAAAGCGGTCGCTTGGCCCAGACCCCGGCCAGCAGAGAGCCGGACAGGTTGTGCCAGACCGAGAAGAGGGTGCCAGCCATGGCCGAGGCGGGAGTGAAGAATTTCATGGCCAGCGCCGTGGCGAGGCCAGAATTCTGCAACCCCACTTCGAAGGCCACGGTGCGGCAGATCCGCTCCTCAAAGCCCAGCCAGCGACTGACCCAGTAGCCCGCCGCAATGCCGATGCCGTTGTGCAGGATCACCGCCAGCGCCACGATGGGGCCGATGCTGGCGAACTGCCCTGCGTTGAGGGCGACCACGATGGCGATGATCATGACGATGGCGGCCATGGAGACGAGCGGCAGCACGGGCTCGATACGTGCCGTCAGGGAGTGGAGGAAGACATTGGCAACCACCCCGAACACCACAGGGATCAGCACTATCTTCACCAGGCTCAGCAGCATGTCCAGCACCGGCACGTCGACGCTCTTGCCAGCCAGCAACTGCACCAGCAGGGGGGTGACGAGGACCCCGAGCAGGGTGGAGAGAGCTGTCATGGTGATGGAGAGAGCCACATCGCCCTTGGCCAGATAGCACATCACGTTGGAAGAGGTGCCACCGGCGACGCTGCCCACCAGCACCATGCCCACGGTCAGCTCGGCATCAAAACCCAGCAACAGGCTGACCAGCAGGGCGGCCAGCGGCATCACGCTGAACTGCAATACCAGCCCGAGGCCGATGGCCTTCTTGTTGCGCACCACGTCGAGGAAGTTCTGGGGTTTGAGGGTCAGCCCCATGGCCAGCATGATGATGGTCAGCAGCGGCACTATCTGGCCCTTGAGGCCGACGAAGGGCTCGGGCTGCCAGTAGGCCAGCAGGGAAAACAGCAGGGCCCAAAGCGGGAAGAGGTGGGTGATGCGTCCAAGCATGATGTACTCCTTGTTATTGTCCAGACGCGGGCTGACCGGAGGATGCCCGCAGGGAACTTTCTCTTATACCAGCTTTGTCGCCGGCAGGCCCGTGTAGCGGTGCTCAGGAAGGGAAATAGAACCAGGCGGTCTGGATAAGACCCTCCTTCACCTCGAACACCGCCACGCTCTCGATGGGCTCGGGGGAGAGGCCATGGATCTTCTCGTGATCAAACACCTTGTTGCCCAAGACGGTGCGTGACAGCAGCTCGGCCTTGAGCAGCGGGTTGTTGAATCTGTGCTGTGCATAGAAGGCCCGCAGCGCCCCCTTGCCGACTGTGCTCGGCGTCTCGGTCGGCATGCGATAGCCTTTGAAATCCGGGGCAAAGCAGGCCACGAAGGCGTCGAGATCGTGGGCATTGTAGGCGGCAA
This sequence comes from Aeromonas sp. ZOR0002, assembly GCF_963866995.1. NCBI lineage: Bacteria > Pseudomonadati > Pseudomonadota > Gammaproteobacteria > Aeromonadales > Aeromonadaceae > Aeromonas > Aeromonas sp. ZOR0002. Next base: position 7,794 of record NZ_CAWMFQ010000361.1, read on the forward strand.
ACTGCGCCTCTACGGGTTGGGTGACGGACATGTCTCTCTCCATGAATGAAATTTAAATCACTTATCCTTGATTTTTATTCAACCATCAAGCCCCGGATGGGGATCGCCGCCCCTTCCAATGAAACGCCCCATAACAAAAAACCCCGCCGAAGCGGGGTCTCTCTGGTCATCAGCCACCCGCTGGGTGCGGGCGGGGTGATCAGTGTTCGCGGGTCTGGCGGAAGTGAACGTCCGGGTGACGCTCCTGGGCCAGGCGCAGGTTGACCATGGTCGGCGCGATGTAGGTGAGGTTGTCACCCCCATCGAGGGCCAGGTTGACCTCGTTCTTGCGCTTGAACTCCTCGAACTTCTTGACGTCGGTCCCTTCCACCCAGCGGGCGGTGGCGACGTTGACCGCCTCGTAGATGGCCTCGACGTTGTACTCGCTCTTGAGGCGCGAGACCACCACGTCGAACTGCAGCACACCGACCGCACCGACGATGAGATCGTTGCTGATGAGCGGACGGAACACCTGCACCGCCCCCTCTTCGGAGAGCTGCACCAGCCCCTTGAGCAGTTGCTTCTGCTTGAGGGGGTCACGCAGGCGGATGCGGCGGAACAGTTCAGGTGCGAAGTTCGGGATACCGGTGAACTTGAGATCTTCACCCTGGGTGAAGGTGTCGCCGATCTGGATGGTGCCGTGGTTGTGCAGACCGATGATGTCGCCGGCACAGGCCTCGACCGCCTGTTCGCGGTCACCGGCCATGAAGGTGACGGCGTCGGAGATGTTCACGTCCTTGCCGATGCGCACGTGGCGCATCTTCATGCCCTTGGAGTAGGTGCCTGACACGATACGCATAAAGGCGATACGGTCGCGGTGTTTCGGGTCCATGTTCGCCTGGATCTTGAACACGAAACCGGAGAACTTCTCCTCGGTGGCCACCACTTCGCGGCTCTCGGCCTTGCGCGGCATGGGGGCTGGCGCCCAGTCGGTCAGGCCGTCCAGCATGTGGTCGACACCGAAGTTGCCGAGGGCGGTCCCGAAGAAGACCGGGGTCATCTCGCCGGCGATGAAGGCGTCGTGATCGAACTCGGGAGAGGCGCCCTGCACCAGCTCCAGCTCGCCACGCAGCTGGGCAGCCAGATCGTCGCCGATGGCGGCATCCAGCTCGGGGTTGTTCAACCCCTTGACCACCCGCTTCTCCTGGATGGTGTGGCCCTGACCGCTCTGATAGAGATAGGTCTCGTCCTTGTAGAGGTGATAGACACCCTTGAAGGACTTGCCACAGCCGATAGGCCAGGTGATGGGGGCGCACATGATGTTGAGCTCGCGCTCCACCTCGTCCATGACCTCCATCGGGTCGCGCACTTCGCGGTCCAGCTTGTTCATGAAGGTGAGGATGGGGGTGTCGCGCAGCCGGGTCACTTCCATCAGCTTGCGGGTCCGGTCTTCCACACCCTTGGCGGCGTCGATGACCATCAGGCAGCAGTCGACCGCCGTGAGGGTACGGTAGGTATCTTCGGAGAAGTCCTCGTGACCCGGGGTGTCGAGCAGGTTGACCAGGCAGTCGGCGTAGGGGAACTGCATCACGGAAGTGGTGATGGAGATACCGCGCTGCTTCTCCATCTCCATCCAGTCGGATTTGGCGTGCTGGCCCGAGCCACGGCCCTTGACGGTACCGGCGCGCTGAATGGCCTGTCCGAACAGCAGGACCTTTTCGGTGATGGTGGTTTTACCCGCATCCGGGTGCGAGATGATCGCAAAAGTGCGTCTCTTGGAGACTTCACTCAGAAATTCAGCTGACATAATTCGACGTTCTTCTATTGAGCGGCGGCCTGGAGCCACCGTGGGAAAAATGCGGGACAGCACCTTGGAATCAGGGCGCCCATGCAGACAACGACACCACGCGGGCGGGTCAGTGACCGCCGGTGGAGACAGGAGAAGCGCGTTGCATTACATGGGTCTGGCCCCGGATCAAAGCAAAATTGCGCGGCATTATACCCGCGCGAGTGAAAAATACCCAGCCCGCTATCACGGGGGCCCGGGGTCGGCCTCACCGGGCCGTCATCACCCGGTTGCGCCCCGCCAGCTTGGCCTCGTACATGGCCTCGTCGGCCCGGCGTACCAGCTCGCCCAGGTTGTCATCCTCGGGTTTGTACTGGGCGCAGCCGATGCTGATGCGGATGGGGTGATCCGCAGGCACCCCCTCAATCTCGAGACGGGCGACGGCTTGGCGGATCCGCTCCGCCACCTCGACGGCCTCGTTCAGGAGGGTATCCGGCAGCAGCACCAGAAACTCCTCGCCGCCGTTGCGCCCCACCCTGTCGAGGCTGCGCAGCTGCTCCTCGATGCACTGGGCCACGGCGGTGAGCACACTGTCACCCACGTGGTGGCCCAGCTGGTCGTTCACCTTCTTGAAGTGATCCACATCCAGCAGCAGCACGCACAGGGGATTGCCCTCCTCCCGCGCCTGGGTGAACCATTTGCGCCCCTTGGCCTGGATCTGGCGCCGGTTGTGGATGCCGGTCAGTTCGTCCGTCATGGCGAGGCGCTGCATCTTGCGGGTGCGCCCGCGCTGATGCACCACCAGGGTACCCATCACCACCAGCAGCAGGGCCACCACCAGGTATTGCCAGTAGCGCCGCTCCTGCAACTGCTTGAGTTTCTCCGCCTGCAACTGCTGCTGGGACCTGAGGGTCTGGTTCTCCAGCTCCTTGCGGGCGAGATCGAACTCGAAACGCATCTGCAAGGAGCGCTGCTCCCGCAATCTGAGCTCGAGGGCCTGGCGGGTCTCGACATAGGTCTTGAGGCTGGTGAGGGCCGACTGGATATGCCCCTGACGCTCCAGCACCCGGGCCCGTGTTTCATGCACCCGGGCGAGGAAGCGCAGGTTCTGCTCCCGGGTAAAGATGGGCTCGGCCTCGTCCAGGTGCCGCAGCGCCTCGCCGGGTCGGTTCAGGGCCTCGAGGACCTCGGCCATGACGAGGTGCCAGTGGCCCAGGGTGACGCTGTCCGCCCCCTCCCCCTGATGAAGGGAGGCTGCCGCCTGATCGAGCTTGGTCATGGCCTGGTCCGGCTTGCCCTGTTTCTGCAGGATGGTGGCCAGCTCGATCCGGCTCCAGGCCAGGACCCCTTCCTGGTTTGATCCCAGATAGTAACGCTCCGCTTCGGCCATCAGGGGCAGCGCCTTGTCGTACTCTTCGGTGTCGATGTAGAGGAGCCCCTGCTGGCTGTGAATGTCCACCAGGTACTCCTCGACCCCGAGCTGCCGATAGTCGTGCTCCAGCTCCTTGAAATAGCTCTCGGCCCGCTCATAGAGCCCCATCCTGCGATAGGCATTGGCAATATTGGCAAGCACCTCGCGCCCCTTGGCCTCCAGCCCGAGCGCCTCGTAGCGCTGGTGGGCATCGATGAGATCCATCAGCCCTTCCGCCAGCTCCCCCTGGTAGGAGTACATCTCCCCCCGCAGGCTCAGGATGTCGGCACGCTGACGCTCATCCCCGAGCCGGCGAGCCAGGGTCAGGGCGGCGTCGTAATCCTCCCCGGCCCCGGCCATGTTGCCGAGCAGTTGCCGGTGATACCCGCGGCAGGCGAGCAACCCCACCTCGGTGACCCTGTCCTTGCGGGCACGGGCCTGCGCCAGCCCCTGCTCGGCAAACGCCACCGCGCGGCGAAACTCCTCGTCCCGTTCACCCGGCAGGGCCCAGCACTGCAGCCGGGCAAGACGCCCCTGCACCTCGGGCGGATAATGTGCCTGTCCGGCAGTCAGGGCGGCGACACGCTCGCGAAACACCTGCACCGGCATCGTCGACTCTTCCAGTCGCTGCAACGCCAGTTGCAACTCGTGCCCGGCCAGTGGCGTCGCCTGGGCCAGGGCAACCCCCAGCAACAGACCACCTCCCATCAGGATCTTCATGCGGACATTTTCTCCTCTTCACTGGCCGGACGCCGCGCTCATCGCTGTCATCATATCCCCACAGACTCTGGGCGCACAGCCGTCAGAGGGTGGGAAAACGCCTCATATCGGACGAGAGCCTCCCCTATCCCCTTCTTTACAGAAGGAGAGAGTGCATCGACTATATATGCTTTCGAACAGGGGAAGGGATGAGGAATGACCTACGAGGAGCTGAGGGAGGCTTACGACAGGTTGTTGCTGGAGAACGAGCGTCTCAAACGCATCGCGGATGACGCGCGGGAGAAGCTGGACGCCGCCATGGACGGCACCGGCCTGTGCATCTGGCAGAACCATGTGCCCACCGGCAAACTCATCATCTTCAACCGGCGCTGGGGCTCCATGCTCGGTTACCAGCCCAAGGAGCTGTCGGCCCACTTCGACGTCTGGCGCGCCCACCTGCACCCGGAGGACAGGGAGCAGGTGCTGCAGGCCTTCTTCGACCATCTGGAGGGCAAGAGCCCGTTTTATCAGGCGATGCACCGCATGATCGGCAAGGATGGCAAGACCACCTGGGTGCTGGACCGGGGCCGGGTGGTGGAGCGGGATGATCAGGGGAACCCCGTCCGGGTGATGGGCACCCACATCGACATCACCCACGAGAAGGAGTACGAGCAGCAGCTCGCCCAGCTTGCCCACCGGGATCCCCTCACCGGCCTGTTCAACCGCACCGCGCTGCATCGCCACTTTCCCGGGGAGTACCAGGCCATCTGTTTCATCGATCTCGATGACTTCAAGCTGGTGAACGACAACCTGGGCCACCGGGCAGGTGACGAACTGCTGGTCTCCCTCGCCCAGCGCCTTCGCCACTGCTGCGGCGAGGAGGTACGGCTGGGACGCATCGGTGGGGACGAGTTCGTGCTGCTGCTGCCCTGGGCGTGCGACGATCCCCGCACCAGCCACCTCGCCCGCCAGTGCATCGATGCCATCGCCACCCCCTTCGAGCTGCCCAACGGGGACGCCTCGGTGGGACTGAGCATGGGAATTGCGGCCATCCGGCCCCAGGACGATTTCGGCGCGGCGCTGGCCCGGGCGGATCAGGCCATGTACAGGGTCAAGCGCAGCGGCAAGCGGGGTTTTTACATTGCCCAGCCAAGCGGTCAGCCGCTGCTGGATCAGGAGCAGGTCAACGAACGGGGTCTCTACCACAGGCCCACTCTCTGAGCCTGATCGCCCTCAATGGCGCTGCCAGCGCCGCAGCAGGCGTCCACGCAGGCCGCAATCGAGCAGCCAGCTGTTGTCGAACACCCGCAAAATGGCCGCCTTGGCGTGACGGGACATGGCGACCGCATGGAAGCGTGTCTGCTGCGCCCGTCGCCGGTTCATCCGCTCGAGCAGGGGGTGGGGCAGGTTCTGGGCGATGAAGTCGGAGATGACCAGCACGTCGGCCTTGGCAAAGGCGGGTTGTTCAAGCTGGGTCAGGGCCTGCTCCAGGCAGGGCACCAGATCGGTCCCCCCGTGAAAACTCATGGAGAGAAAGCGCTCCGCCTTCTCAAGCCCGGTGTCGGCGGTGATCTCCAGGGTCGCCACCTCGGTGGAGAAGAGCATCAGATAGCAGCCCCGCTTCTCCTCCATCGCCCCTTTGAGCAGGGCGAGAAAAAGCGCCTTGGCACACTCCTCCGGATAGCCCCCCATGGAACCTGACGTATCGACGCAGACGATGAAGGGGCCCCGCGGCTGCATCTCCTGCCCTCCCTGCTCGGGGGAGCGCAGCATCAGACGCTGGCGCGGCAGGGTGCCCCGCGACTGGTAGCTCAGCAGGCGCCGCTCCAGATAACGGCGATAGAACTCCAGCTCCAGCTCCGGCAGCGCCAGCATCACCGCCTCGCTCGGCAGGAGGCGCATCAGATCGCTGGCCGGGTGCACCCCCACCAGATCGTCGGGCACATCGTCACTTTGCACCTCCTCCAGCTCGTGCACAGGTACCGGCGGCAGCGTCCTGTCCTCGCTGCGCCGCTCCCGCTCGCTGCGCCCAAGCAGGGCGGCGATCTCCGCGAGCAGAGGCTCCTGCTGCAACATGCGGGCGTACTGCTTCACCAGCGCCAGGCTGCGCTTGTGCCAGCTCCCCTGGGCCAGATCCCAGAGCCCCCCGGCGGAGATCTGGTGCGGATCCAGGGCATCGGCCAGGGTCCGGTTGGCCAGCAGTTGATCCTCTATCTCCTGACGCTGCTTCTCCCGCTCCGCCTCCGCTATCTGCTGCTGCAACTGCAACAGGCTGCCCACCAGGCTGGCGCGCCACTTCTCGATGAAGAGCTGGCGCAGCCCCTCGGTGGGCTGGGCCACTATCTGGCGCACCAGGCTGCGGGCATCCCCCGCGAAGGGGCTGTGCTGCTCAAGGGCTTCCAGCAGGGCGGGCAGGCGCCCCACCAGCTCCGGCAGAGGCAGTTGCCGGTGGGCCTGATAGAGCAGGTATTCCCGCTCGAGGGCCACCGGCACCGGCTTGTGGCGCATCTCCTCCCCAAGCTGTTCGCTCCAGGTCTGGATGCGCTTTCTGAGCAGCTTGCCCTGCAGGGGCGAGCGCTTGAGGAACTCGGAGATCTTGGGGGTGGAGGCAAGCAGCAGCGCCATCTCCCCCGCCAGCTCCCCCTCCCCCATGAGCAGCCCCAGGTCCATCATGCCGATCTCTAGCATGGGCCACCCCGGGCGTTGAGATGTGATGGAATATCATGCTTACTAAACATGTTTTTCATCCTGTTTATTTCACCAATCCCACGCCAGGCGCGACGTCACCCCTGTGCATCGAGAAGAGGCAGACGATCCCGCCACTGCTGCAGCTCGGTCCCCAGCCGCTCCAGGTCCCGGCTCAGCACGAAGAAGCTGTCCTCCACCTGACGCAGCCAGTGGTCCCCCACGAACAGATGGGGCTGGTGACGGTCGAACAGGTTGCGCTGGCCCTTGAGGTTTTGCAGCACCCGGTTCACCTGGCCCGTCAGGTCGTCCAGGGCCGACAGCCAGGGGGCCATCACCACCTCGGGGATGGGGGTGCGCTCCACCAGCATCAGGGGCACGGGCTGGCGCTGGATATCCAGCACGTGCAGCCGCAACTGCTCGTCCAGCACCAGCTCGTAGTGCCCCTCCTTGGGGTTGCCGAGGGGCCAGCCCACCAGCGCTTCCCCGGTGGGGTGCCAGTGAGAGAGCAGGGTGCGATCGAAGGTGAGGGTGCCGGTGAGGCGCTCGGGATCGCTGCCATCCAGGGGCGCCGGAGTGAGCAGCTGGAAGTGCACCAGCTTGCCGAACAGCCTGGCGTTGGCCAGCGGCAGTTCGGTGCCGCGGGCGCGACGGCCGAACCACTGCTTGCGCTTGACCGCCTTGCAGCCGATGCGCAAGGCGACCGCCCCCTGCAACTGCTTGAACTGCTCGCGCAAGGAGAGCAGCTCCCGGGTCAGCGCCAGTTGCTGGTAGCCGACTGTG